>JBKPPU010000335.1:0-16161 GCA_046733695.1 Acidobacteriota bacterium | reverse complement strand
AACTGAGCGGACCTACCGCTTCAGTCCCGATGTCGTTAGGCATGGACTCGATCAAAGCTCTAGCTTGTCCGTTCATCAATCACCGCTCTCTCAACAGTGAAAACACCACAACTTACTGGCTTGTGACAAGTTTCTTACAAGCAGCCTGGCTGTCGTGGCATCTGGCCGGGTATTTTAAGGCTTAAACCCGGTTTGCACCAAGATCTGCGGGGCAGATTTTGGAGCGGTGATTGGTAGTTAGTGAACTTCGGGGGCGCTTCGTTGCGGATTAACGTGTGGATGTCCGGGAAAGTTCAGCTGTTAACCTGTGCCAATCGTACGCGCTCTATGGCCGAAAAGGCGAGGATGTTTACATCGCCTTGGGAAGAAGCGCGGCGGGGCGCTATTTGGCAGTGATATTCATACATAAGCACAACAACGCCTTAATCCTAAGCGCCCGTGATATGGCTAAAAGGGAGCGCAAGCAATATGAAAGGAAATAAAATTAAAAACTTACCGACTTTCAGCGCAGTTGATGAACTTGTGGCTTTTTTTGAAACCCATGATATGGGCGAATACTGGGAAAAGTTATTGGAAGCTGAAGTGCAGGTTGGTATCGGGAATTCAAAACGGAGTTCCACTAAAACCAAGATCGAATCCAGCACCAATACAGGTAAGCGTTGGACACCTACTCACGTGAGACAGCTTCGCCAATTAGCCAGGCAAAATACCCCGACGCGGCTCATTGGTCTAAAGCTGGATCGTACGGAAAGCGCTGTAAGAACAAAAGCTAGTGAAAAAGGCGTTTCATTGAAACCAAGGAATCAATCGTCGTTTTACAGGCCGAAAAAGTAATACGGATAATGTCCACGTTCACTCCACACTTGGATCCGCCAACCTCGCTGTCATTCGAAATCAAACCTGCGCTGATCTTCTAAATACCCGTATAATCTTTTACTTGACTCAATCACTCGAAAACAGTCCATTCATGCGGGCGTGCCGGGGGGAGGCGGTGCCTTATACGCCGATCTGGTTGATGCGCCAGGCGGGGAGGTATATGCGCGAGTATCGCGAGGTACGCGCGAGGACCACATTTCTCGAACTCTGTAAGAATCCGGAGCTCGCGGCTGAGGTGACGGTCACGGCGGTTGAGCGACTTGGCGTTGATGCGGCGATTATTTTTGCTGACATTCTGTTGATACTCGAGCCACTGGGTATTGATTTGGAGTTTGCGGCGGGCGAGGGGCCGGTGATTCACAACCCGGTGAGGAAGCCAGCTGATGTTGATGGGTTGAGGGAACTTGAAGCCCCTGAGACTCTCGGATTTGTTTATGAGGCAATCAGGCAAACGCGCGCGGCGCTCAAGCCGGATATTCCGTTGATTGGTTTTTGTGGGGCGCCGTTCACGCTAGCGTCGTACGTGACAGAAGGCGGTGGGTCGAAGAATTACATTCATACAAAATCGCTGATGTACAACGACCCGGGTGCGTGGCACTCGCTGATGTCGCTGATGTCGCGAGCGCTCGTGAAGTATCTCAATGCGCAGATCGCAGCGGGGGCACAGGCGGTGCAGTTGTTTGATTCGTGGGTGGGATGTTTGAGTCCGGATGATTATCGCGAGTTTGTGTTGCCGCATACGCAGAGCGTGATCCGCGGCGTTACGAAGGGTGTTCCGGTTATTCACTTCGGGACGGGGACAGCGTCGCTGCTGGAGTTGATGCGCGAAGCTGGTGGCGATGTGATCGGATTCGACTGGCGTGTGCGACTCGATGAAGCATGGGAGCGGGTTGGTCACGACATCGCCGTGATGGGAAATCTCGATCCGGTTGCGTTGTTCGCGAAACAGGATGTGTTACGCGCGCAGGCGAGGAGGATCCTTGTTCAAGCTGGAGGAAGAAAGGGACATATCTTCAATCTTGGGCATGGGATTTTGCCAGAGACGCCTGTAGAGAACGTGATTGCGTTGGTTGAGATGGTACACGGATTTAACGGATGAAGACGGATTATGATGCGCTGCTGCTTGTTTCCTTCGGTGGGCCGGAGGGGATGGAGGATGTGATTCCCTTCCTTGAAAATGTCTTGCGCGGCAGGAATGTACCTCGTGAGCGCATGTTGCAGGTGGCGCATCATTACGAGATGTTTGGCGGTGTCAGTCCTATCAATCAACAGAATCGAAACCTTATTGACGCGCTGAAGAAAGAGCTTGATGCACATGGTCCACGGCTTCCGATCTACTGGGGCAATCGTAACTGGCATCCGTTACTTCCCGACACACTCGCCCACATGGCCCAGGACGGCATTAAGAATGCGCTGGCGTTTGTGACCTCCGCTTACAGCTCGTACTCCAGTTGCCGGCAGTATCTTCAGAACATCAGTGACGCACAGGCAGCTGTCGGACCAACTGCGCCGCGCGTCGAGAAGCTGCGTGTGTTCTACAATCACCCGTTGTTTATCGAGGCGAATGTCGACCACATTCGTGCGGCATTGGCCCAACTCGAAGATGCGACTCTGGTTTTCACTGCGCACAGCATTCCGGAATCGATGGCCGTGAATTGCGATTATGCGGCTCAACTGGCGGAAGCTGGAGGTTTGATTGCCGGCGCGCTCGGGATGAAGACCTGGCAGCTCGTCTATCAGAGTCGCAGTGGGTCGCCGTCGCAGCCGTGGCTTGGTCCGGATATCGTCGAACATCTCAGAACGCTTCATGGCGAAGGCGTGAGAAATGTTGTCGTCGCGCCGATCGGGTTTGTTTCGGATCATATGGAGGTTGTTTACGACCTGGATGTAGAGGCGCGGAAGGTTGCAGATGAATTGGGAATGAAGATGGTGAGGGCATCGACTGCGGGGACGCATCCGGCGTTTGTGAAGATGATTAGGGAGTTAGTGATGGAAAGGATTGATAACACGGCGCCGGAGAATATTTGCGCGCCGGATTGTTGTCCGGTTGGTTAGACAGGATTTACAGGATTTTCTCAGGATGAAAAGGATTGTCGTAATTGGTGGTGGGATCACTGGGCTTGCCGCGGCACATCGTGTTCTAGAACTCAATCCGTCAATAAAGGTTACGGTGCTCGAAGCTTCAGCTAGGCTTGGTGGGACGATTCACACCGAGTATCGTGACGGTTTCCTACTCGAACGTGGCCCGGATTCTTTCATCTCTGAAAAACCAGAAGCACTCGCACTCGCAAAACGTCTCGGTCTCGAGTCGCAAATAATTCAGACAAATGAAGCGTACCGGCGCAGTTTCATCGTGCGCGATGGACGCCTGCGTGCCGTGCCGGAAGGATTTCAACTGCTCGCGCCTTCGCGGATGTGGCCGTTCATCACGAGCGACATCTTCACGCTTGCCGGCAAAGCGCGCATGGCCGCCGATCTATTTCTGCCGCGCAAAAACACAAACGGCGTCAACGACGAGAGTCTCGCGAGCTTTGTGCGACGGAGACTCGGTGAAGAAGCGCTCGCCCGTATGGCACAGCCGATGGTCGGTGGTATCTATACGGCCGATCCGGAGACGCTCAGCCTGCGCGCCACACTGCCGCGGTTTCTCGACATGGAACAAAAGCACCGCAGCCTGATACTCGCGATGCTACGTCAGGGCCGTGTGCAAAAGATGGGCACCAGCGGTGCACGTTACAGTTTGTTTCTGTCGTTCGATCGCGGCATGCAGGTGCTGGTCGATGCGTTAACGCGGATTAACGCGGATTTTCGCGTGAAGACACGAGTGCAAAGGGTGAGCTTAGATCAGAGTTGGACGATAACCACGGATCAAGGCGAGCAACTCAAGGCGGATGCAGTCTGTTTGGCTGTGCCTGCGTTTATCGCAGCATCATTGGTAAGCGATGTCGACAGGCGTCTCGGTGACAAACTGCGGGCGATCAAATACGCCTCCACGGCCACCATCAACTTCGGTTACAGACGCTCAGCAATCAAACATCCCCTCAATGGATTTGGCTTCGTGGTGCCGATCATCGAGAAGAGATCTTTAATCGCGGGTACGTTCAGCAGCGTGAAGTTTGCAGGCCGCGCGCCCGAGGATCACGTTTTGTTGCGCGCATTTGCCGGTGGCGCTTTGCAGCCGGAAGTCTTTGCGCTTGATGAGGCTGAGCTGTCGAGCAGAGTGGAGGCTGATCTGCGTGAATTATTACAGATCCGCGAAGATCCGCGTTTTATTGAAGTCGCGAAGTGGGAACGATCGATGCCGCAATACGAAGTGGGCCATCTCGATCGAGTGAACGAAATTGAGCGGTTGGTAAACGAACTGCCAGGGTTGGCACTCGCCGGCAACTCCTATCGTGGCGCCGGCATTCCCGATTGCATTCGCAGTGGTGAGTCCGCCGCCGAGGCCTTACTTTCCTAACGCCTGCACCCACTCCGCATTACTTTGCATTAACGGTCGAAACGCCTCACGAGGCACGGTCATTTCGATGTGCATGTTGTCGTCAGTATTGATCTTCGCGCCCGCCACGGCTGGTCCAAGCCTCGACTCGTCACAAACAAACCATCCACGGACATCAGTCTCTGATTTCAAATCAACGCGCGCCAGCTCAGCTGCTATTCGTTGATCTCCCATCCGTTCTGTCAAACGATCGAGATTCAACGGCTGATTGCTCCCAATCAACAACAGGTCCTTCCCCTTATTCACACCACCGACACGAAACACAAGCACGTGCGGAAACACTTTGTGATACGTCGCCAGCACTGACCGCAAACTTTCCGTCGAGAGCTGATAAATCTGCACCCACTGCACCCATATCCCGTCGTCTCTCAAACGCGCTCGCCCCAGTTCAAAAAACTCTTCGGTAAACAGATTCGCGACCCCGGGCACCCACGGATGACTCGGCTCACTCACAATGATGTCGTAACGATTCGGCGTTACGCGTAAAAACGTTCTCGCATCGTCAATGATCAACTTCGTGCGCGGATCGTCGAGCGGCCGGTTGTTGATGTGATTGAAGAATTCGGATGCGGTAACAGTTCCGCGCTCGAGCTCAACACACGTCACAGACTGAATCGGCGACTGCAACATCGCACCGACCGTAATTCCAGTCGCGTAACCGATGATCAATCCGTTGTCGATTCTGGGTGCGATCAGCAGCGGTAACTGCCCGAGCATCACCTGCGTCGGCATGTCGTAGATGCTGTCAGACGCGTTTGCGCGCCCGTTGATAGCCAGGGAAACAGTGTCCTGATCGCGACGCACAGACACAGTTGCAGTTGGACCCTCCTCATACATCAGCAACTCATGCACGTCCGGTCGACCCGGACCATTCTCCGTTACTCCCTCACGCGTCTTTGCAATCACACGCACGAGACTGTCGTAGGCGCCGATGGAAAGATCGGCGAGATTCATCCGCGGCGCGACGATGAAAAGCACAATGATGGAGACGAGAGTTATTCCGATCGCAAGACTGCGTTTCAGTGCCGGATCGCCTCCCGAAGAAACGGGACGATACGCGACACCCGCAACTATCAAACAACAAACCGCAGCAAACAGCAGCGTGAACCTCGTACTCGCTTTCGGGATCAGGATAAAGCCCGTCATAAACGCGCCAGCAATCGCACCAACCGTATTGATGGCGTAGCTGCGTCCCACGCGCGCGACGGCTTTCTTCCCTTCACTGCTGGCCCAAACAAGCACCAGCGGCATCACCATTCCCATCCATACGGCCGGCACGAGGATCAGCAATGTCGCAGAAAGAATCTGTAGACCGAGCAAGCCGAGCCATGAAGCGACATGCAGGCTCAGGCCGAGAGTAATTAGCAGAGCTGGAATCTTATTAAGGACAAACAGACTCAAGAGCAAACTCAGCGCAGTCAAAACTTCGACCAGCAAAATCGTCGAACGCAAACTACGCGAGCGATCCTTGCGCGCTACTATCCACGCTCCCAGCGCAAGTCCAATCAGAAATAAAGCGACGACGATGCTGAACGCATAAGTACTTGACCCAATGATCATCGTAAGGACGCGCGTCCATGAAACCTGTGTACCGATGGTGACGAAACCAGACACTAGCGCCGCGAAGAACCAGAATCCTCCGCCATCCACCACCGCGGCGGAGTCGTCGACTTCAACTTTCGCACCAGCGTCCATGTGTGACTGAGATCTGCGTTGCAACAGGATCGCGATGCAGCCGACGATGATATTCAGTGCCGCCGCAACTGCGATCGTGGTCCGAACACCAAGCCACGGCAGCAACACAAAACCCGCCGCGAGTGTGCCCAGGATCGCTCCCGCGAGATTGCAAGCGTAAAGCCGGGTTACCGAGTTTGAGTCTCTGTCTGAAGATCTAACGAGAGCGGACGCAAGAACCGGTAACGTAGCCCCCATCAACGTAGTCGGCACAAGCAGCACTACGCCGGAGAGAAAGAAGCGCCAGAGACTGAACGTGAAGTTTCCAGGCTGGAGTTGTTGCCAGATCAGCACGTAGACATGATCGATCCACCGAAACAACAACGGGACCAGCAGCGCGTACACGGCGATGAATATCTCCATCAATCCGTAGACACTCAGCGGCTTCCTGATCCTTTGCGCAAACTTGCCGGCCAACGCACTTCCCAGCGCAAGCCCACCCATGAACGCCGCGAGCACAGTGCTGACCGCAAGCGTCGTGGCTCCAAACACCAAACCGAGCATCCGCGCCCAGAGCACTTCATAAATCAGCCCTGTCGCCCCGGAGAGAACGAAACACACACCAATGGCTTTTGAAAACCTAGTCATGCGAAATACGAGAAGAGCGTTTCACGCAAAGGCGCAAAGTAAGACGCAAAGTCGCAATCTTGTTTACGTCTTTGCGTCTTACTTTGCGTCTTTGCGTGAAACTCTCCCTTACAAATAAATCACGTGGCTGGTGCGCCACACGCTCGCCGGTATCGAGCCCGGAGAAGCTGCCGTCAACAGAATCGCATAGTCCTGCTCAACGACGTTGCGAGTGACATTCACCGATTCAATCTCAGGCTTATTAGTATCAACCGGCATGACCAAAGCGAGCCTGCGCAAACAGCGATAGAGGTGCTCCAGGCCCGACCCGAATGGCCCAACATCGTTACCCAGCACAAGCCTGACTTCGGCGCGCTCGTCGATGAAGTGTTTGATCAACGACGCCGCCTGGACCACGCCACGTTCGAAGCGCTCGAACAACTCCTGCTCTGCTCCGCGCGGAAGCTGCGTGTCGAGCACAATCGTGATGCGTCTCTCATCCTCGGAAGTGAACTCGCGCACAGTGAGACGTCTCGATCTCGCAGTTGCTTTCCAGTCGATGTGACGCAGGTCATCCTGTGGTTGATAGTCGCGCAGCGAAAACAGATCGTGCCCGGCGCCACGGCGTATTGCAGGCATTCGCCCCGCATTCATCGGCAACAAGTGCAACTGGTCGCCAATCGCCTCCGGTTTTGGATAAACGATGATGTCGACGTCACGTGCACGCAGTCGACGTCGGCGTCGAAAGAATCCGAATGGGTATCGCGTCGACAACTCAAACCCATCAATCAGCACGTGACCACGACTTGGAAACAGCTGCTCGACTCTTTGTTCGGCCGCCGCGTTGTGCGGAACGTAACTGAAGTAAGCTAGTAATCGCTTGATATGCCGGCGACGGCGCTTCGGAGTCCCTTCCCCATCATTACCTGGCCCACGTGCCTCAACGAGGATCGAAAACGACGGCAGAACGCGCTTGGTATTGCGCAGTATCACGATCACCGGCGCGGGCTCAGCGGCAAAAATGTGATCCGGAAAACGCGCCGAGACAGTCAGGTCGCGCAACGAAGACCGCGCCGACACCCACCCGATGAACATCGTGGAACAAAGCAGTGAGAACACTAGGAACAGTAAATTGTTTCCAGTGTTCCACGCCGCAAATCCCACCACGATGATGATCACCAGGAAGACACCACCACCACTCGTCGGCTCAAACGGGAGATCGATGCTGGCGACTTCAGCTCTGGCGGAACGCGCGAGCGGTGGGACAATAAAGACGGTCAACAGCAAAGCGATCAGGAGGGACAGAATCGCTGCGGCTCCGGCCAGCCCACTCTCATCCGCACGACGCGCGAGGACCGTCACCAGCGCAGACGTCAGTCCCGCCAGAACGAGTAACGTTCCCAGAATCACGCGTAGCCACGACGTCTTATGTGAACCCAAAGCGGCGCGATCAAACTTGAGTTCTGACTTCACAGCGGAACACTGACAGTTTTCAGAATTTCGTTGAGGACGGCTTCGGCTTCTTCACTGCGACGGAGCGACGATGAGAATCGCGAACTGACTACGATGCGATGGGCAAACACCGGCACCACGAGTCGCTTGATGTCGTCGGGGATGCAATACGTTCGATCTTCACCCAACGCCAAAGCCTGCGCCGCACGGAACAACGCCAAAGTTCCTCGCGGACTCACGCCCAGGTCAAGCATCTCTGAGTTGCGTGTCGCCGCAACGATCCGCATCAGGTAGTGAACAAGCGCATCGTCGACCGCAACAGTCGCGACCGCCTGCTGCAGTTCGACGACTTCGGGCGCGGTCATTACCGGCACGAGCTCGTCCAGCGGATCCGTATACTCGCGATCCCGAAGAATCTTTTGTTCATCGATCGGCGCCGGATACCCAATTCGTAATCGCAACATAAAACGATCCAATTGCGACTCGGGCAAGGGATAAGTGCCGTGATGCTCGATCGGATTCTGCGTTGCGAGCACGATAAACGGAGCCGGCAGATGGTGCGTTACGCCTTCGGCCGTCACATGCCGCTCGGCCATGGCTTCCAGCAATGCTGACTGAGTTTTGGGAGTCGTGCGATTAATCTCGTCAGCCAGCACCACGTTGGCAAAAACGGGTCCGGGCTTCCATTCAAAGAGGCCGCTGTGCTGGTTGTAGACGGAGAGCCCAATGACGTCTGAAGGCAACAAATCCGAGGTGAACTGGATGCGTTGAAAGTTACAGTCCAGCGCGCGTGCGAGCGCGTGGGCCAGCGTCGTTTTGCCAACACCCGGCACGTCCTCGACCAGCAAGTGACCACCCGCAATCAGCGTCACAATGGCCAGCCGAATCGCCTCCGGCTTGCCCTTAATGACCGTTTCGACAGCATTCTGCAGCCGTTCGATCTGCTCGATCGCGCTGGCGCTGGTTATCTGTCCACTGCTGACTGGTTCGAGGTTCCGCATGAATAGGCCTGCATTCTACATGCTAAGAGCACCTGTCGCACAGAAAAGTTGGCCGGCGGTGTGCAATGGGGGTAATGTGATCTTGGGAGACTCCTGTAGTAGACTAAGGCTCGTACGGAGGATGGGCAAGCGAAGCAGAAATTGGGAACCGAAATTTAATCGCTTCGTGTAAGTGCCCGAGGAGAGTGAATATGAAACCCCTTAATAATACCAGGAAGAACCAGCGCGGTTTTTCGCTCATCGAGTTGATGATCGTGATCGCCATCATAGGCATACTGATCGGCGTCGGAATCGCGGGCTGGAAGGCTGCGATGAGGGCCGCGAACGAAGCCGCTGCGGTTAAGACCCTGCGCTCGATTGCCGAGCAACAGATGCTCTACTTCAACGCCCATCAGCGCAGTTCATTTGGGACCTTTGAAGAGATGCGGAAAGAGAACCTGCTCGACAGCCGGTTCGACGGCACCACACCGGTCGTGGACGGTTACGTCTACACGATGAAGATCATTCCGAAGTCAACCTCCCAGCAGGCGAGTTACACGATCAACGCCGACCCGCAGGTGCCGACAGGCGTCTCCGCCACGGGCAAGAATTTCTACTACGTCGATGGTGACTCAAACACGATTCACGTAAACGACACTCAGCCGGCGACCGCCAGCGATAAACCTATCGGCCAATAGCCACAAAGGCACAAAGTTTTAGCCACAAAAAGGCACATAAAGCACAAGAAGAGGAAACAGAGTTTAGCGATCCTCTTCTTGTGTTTTTTTGTGGAGGTGTTGGCGTATGAGAGTGTTGCCGATTTTGGTCCTGTTGGTGGTTTTTGGTCAGCCACTTGTCGCGCGTAGTCAGGTAAATCCGCGGCTGGTTCGCGAGGTGAGGCATGAACTCAGAATGCTGCCTTACTACGGGGTGTTTGATTGGCTTGAATTCTCGGTGCAGCCTGATAACACCGTGATCCTGCGCGGCCAGGTGGTGAGAGATACGACGAAGTCAGACGCCGAAGGTCGAATCAAAGATATCGAAGGCGTGTCGAGAGTGAATAACCAGATCGAAGTCTTGCCACTTTCGCCGAATGACGATCGGTTACGCCGCTCGCTGTACAGGGCGATTTACAACTTCAACTCTCCGCTATTTCGGTATGCAACACAGTCGGTGCCGCCGATTCATTTGATCGTCGATCGTGGACACGCAACGCTGAAAGGAGTCGTCGCGAACAAGGGCGACGCGCAGCTCGCTTACATTCGCGCGCGCGGCGTCCCAGGGCTTTTCAGTGTGAAAAACGAACTCGTCATCGAAGGAGAAGAACCGCGGTAGCTGGTGACAAGATTTACAAGATTTCAGGATGAACAAGATTTATCCTGCGCATCCTGAAATCCTGTAATCCTGTCTAAAAACTCTTCCGCCCTTCAGCACGCTCGATTCGTTGGTCCGGTAAGGGCCAGCTCTGTTGAATACTAAACCCCGTAACATCTTTCATCACAAACGACGGTACATCACCCTCACGCTGCGCTTTGACGTGAATAAACTCCACGCCTCGCACATCACTCAACCAGAACGCTGGTCTGAGATCCGGGCTCAGATAACTCACCTCGACGTCGCGCATCTGTAGCCCTTTCACGTGCCTGACGAAGAATCCATACGACGGCAACTCACCAAACATCGTGGGCTCAGGATAGATGTTTTCTCTTTCCGCCGGATCGAGCGCGGCCTGCTCCTTCGTTCCACCGCCTTTCGCGTAAATGCGAATGTTACTGAGCTGCACGTCTTCAATCAGATAACCGGGAATGCCGCTGATGATCGACGAGTATTTCGGATCCGCGTTATAGACCACGACGTTGCTAATGATCACGCGACGCATCGCGCCGACTTTCGTCGTCTCCTTTGGACCACGATTGCGAGATCCGAGTCGCAGAAAGATCGGCGAGTTGCTGATGTCACGCATCGTGATGTTTGAAATCGTAACGTCTTCGAGCAGCGCGCCATCCACCGCTTCAAGCGCGAGCCCGCGCGAGTAATCGAAGACACAGTTCGACACGGTGATGTTCTTGAAGCCGCCGTTTGATTCGGTGCCAAATTTGATGCGCCCGGTCGGACTGAAGGTCCCATTCGCGTTTCGGAAGTCGCGTTTGTACGTTCCATCGAAGAGAGTTCCCTCGTCGTATCCGCTTACCTGGCAGTTGGTGATCGTCACGTTCTCCGTCGCACGTGCGTAGCCGAGCGCGAAGGAGCTCTTCGGACAAATGCCGTCGTCAAACGGCGAGTTGACGGTGCAGTTCGAGATCCGAACGTTCTTGCAGGCGTCAACGTCGATGCCGTCACGATTGGTATCAATCTTTACGTTGTCGATGGTGAGGTTGTCGACGCCCGTAGCGAGTATGGCAAAGTGGCCGCCGTGGAGAATGCTGATGTCGCGAATGATCACGTTGCGGCTGAGCTTCAAACTGATCGCTTTGTTGCCCCAGCCCGGTTCGACCGCATCGCGCGCATTTGGATAACCAAAAGGACCAGACTTGGGATCGGGGCCTTGCTTCTCGAGCGCATCGTTCTGTTCTTTCGTGCGCGACTGGCCGCCGCTTCGAACCAGTCCCTTCCCCCAAATGCGTCCTGGTCCAAGGATGGAAACGTTTTCCAGGTTCTCACCCCAGATCAAACTGTTGTGCCAGTGGCTGTGACCGAAGTCCTGATATTGGTCCCACTGGTTTGGTTCGGGAGGATCGTACTTGCCGTCGCCATCACGCGGATCGGCGGCGAGGATTGTCGCACCCTGATCGAGATAGAGAGCGACATTGCTCTTCAAACGGATCGAGAAGGAGCGATAGGTTCCAGCGGTAAACAGGACTGTGCCACCGCCGGCAGCGGCTGCAGCATCGATAGCTTTGTTGATAGCAGGGCTGTCGAGTGCCTTCCCATTGCCCTTCGCGCCGTACTTTCGCACATCAAACGCGGCGGTAAATGGGGAGCTCTTTTGCGCAACGACGGTTGTGGCACCTGAAGAAGGTACATGACTGAGAGTGAACGCACAGCAGAGCAGCGCTAGAATCGCGGTTGGGAGTCGAAGTTGTTTGGTCATTGGTGACAGGATTTACATGATTTAGCCAAGATGAACAAGACAATCCTGTTTATCCTGATAAATCTTGTAAATCCTGTGAAGCATACCTACGGTTTATGCGTGACAATCTCACTAGTTTTCTCGATGACTGTATCGCTCATGGCGACGAAACTGCTGTCGCACACTGGCGAGGGCTGAGAACTGCACGATGGTCCTACGCGCGTCTGGCTTCCACCGCATTTCAATTTGCTCGCGAACTCGAAGAGCGTGGAATCGGACACGGCGACCGCGTGCTCTTCTGGGGTGAAAATAGCCCGGAATGGATTGCGGCGTTCTACGGGTGTCTGCTCCGTGGCGCAGTTGTAGTGCCGCTGGATTTAAAGTCAGCACCCGATTTTGTCAAACGAGTGCAGCAACAGGTTTCCGCGAAACTTCTGCTCGCCGACACTGAACAGCTTCAGCTTCCTCGTGTCGCATTCGGCAGTCTGGAAGATCACACTGCGAAGCATTCACACGAGCGCTATTCGTCGGTAGCGGTTAAGCCCGACGACCTCGTCGAGATCGTCTTCACTTCCGGAACCACTGCCGAACCAAAAGGCGTCTGTCTCACACATCGAAATCTCCTCGCCAACATCGATCCCATAGAAAAAGAATTCAAGCGCGGCTATGCACGTTGGGAACGCACGGTGCATCCGGTGCGCTTTCTGTGCCTGTTGCCGTTGAGCCACGTCTTCGGACAGTTGATGGGAATCTTCATCCCGCAGTTCCTCGCCGCCGAAGTCTATTTCCGCGAGTCGTACAAGCCTTCTGAGATCGTGTCGGCAGTTAATAAAGATCGCATCAACGTGGTCGTCTCCGTGCCGCGAGTTTTGGAAACACTGCGCGAGAAGATCAAGACTGACATTCACATTTCACACGAACAGATCACCATCGCTCAACATCGACACTTTCTGCGAAACTGGTGGACCTTCCGAAAAGTCCACCATCGATTCGGCTGGCGTCTTTGGGCTTTCATTTCCGGCGGCGCCACGCTCGAGAGTGAGACAGAAACGTTCTGGCGAAGCGTGGGCTACTCAGTCATTCAGGGCTACGGTATGACCGAGACTGCATCGCTCACGAGTCTTTCTCATCCGTTTCGCGTACGCCAGGGCTCGATCGGAAAACCGGTCGCGGGACAGGAAGTAAAGTTGAGCGAAGAGGGCGAGATTCTCGTGCGCGGCGACAACGTGTCACCCGGTTACTGGAACCGCAATGGCTATTCGCTCGCTGACGAACAGGGTTGGATTCACACGGGCGACATCGGCGAGATCGAACCAGACGGTCACATCTATTTCCGCGGCAGAAGCAAAGAGACGATCGTCACTGCGGCAGGTCTGAAGATTTATCCTTCGGATCTCGAAGCCGCGCTCGATCGTCAGCCCGAGATCAAAGCGAGTGCTGTGATTCCCCTCACAGGAGGCACCGAGGTGCTCGCGGTGATTATTCCGCGTGACAAAAATTCAGATCTCAGTGCCGCAGTGCAACATGCTAACGACTCGCTCGCGGAATTTCAGCGAATTCGTCACTGGCTCGTCTGGCCTCACAACGACTTTCCGCGAACCACCGGCACCCGAAAGGTGATCAAAGGCCAGGTTGGAGCTGCCGTAAAACCACTGCTCGATCAAACTGTCAAAGCCGCGACTGAGGAAACGATGGCGCCGATGAGTCTTCCTGTGGTTAGTCGAATCGCGAAGGTCCAACCTGGCAGCCTGAGTCTCTCGGCAAATCTTTCTGACGATCTGAAACTCGATTCGCTCGGTAGAGTTGAGCTTTTGAGCGCTCTCGAGGATCAGTATCAAATCGAGCTTGATGAAGCTGCGATCACCGAAGCCACGACGTTAGGCGACATCGAACAGATCGTGAGCCGCGGAAAGTCCGAATCACTTCCGTATCCGTATCCGCGCTGGGCCATGCGGTTTCCGATGAAGTGGCTCCGCCCAGTGGTCTATCATCTTTTTCTCTTGCCGTTAACATTGATCATGTGCCGCGTTCGTGTGATTGGTCGCGAGCGTTTGCCAAAAGCCGGGAAGCCTGTGCTGTTCATTGCGAATCATGTTACCGACGTCGATGCCGGGCTGATCTTGTCTGCGTTGCCGTGGCCACGGCGATGTCGGTTGGCGATTGCGATGTCAGGCGAGTATCTGCGCGACTGGCGTTCTGGAAAGGCAAAAGCGAAGCTGACCTACATACTTGCTGCAAGTCTCTTCAACGTCTTTTCACTTCCGCGACAGAGCGGCTTTCGACAGAGCTTTATCTATGCTGGTGAAGCAGTCGATCGCGGCTGGAGTGTTCTGATTTTTCCCGAAGGAGAAGAAACGAAAGACGGGCGAATGCAACCATTCAAGGCCGGCATCGGCCTCCTCGCCTCAGAACTCAACGTGCCCATAGTTCCGATAAAACTAGACGGCTTGTTCGAGTTGAAAAAACAAAAGCAATACTTCGTCCAACCCGGAAAAGTGTCAGTCACTTTCGGCGACCCAATCGAATTCACACGCGACAACACACCGTCCGAAATCATCCGCACCCTGGAACTCACGCTAAAATCGCTTTAAAAATCCGTATCATCCGTGGCTACGCTACCTGGTAAATCTGGATCGCCTGCTCGCGTCCACGCACCTCAACCTGGCCCATCGGTACTGCCTTACCACCATCGGAACTAACTGCCTGCCAAACAATCTCGGAAATCAAGAGCCGCGAATCAAACTCCTTATTCAACTTCTCAATCCTCGCAGCCAGATTCACGACGTCACCAATCACCGTGTACTCGCGTCGCAACGCCGACCCAATGCTGCCGGTTACAGCTTCGCCCGCATGCAAACCAATACCGACGGTCGTCGGCAGGATCGTGCCTGCTTCAACCTCCTGCGTCACGCGCGCGAGAATCTCCTGCGCGGCGTTCAACGCATTCGCACAATCTTTCCCATCCGACAGCGGCGCTCCGAACACTGCCATAAATCCATCACCCAGAAACTTGTTGATGATGCCGTGATGCCGATTCACGATCTCGATCATGAACTCAAACAATGACTCCAGATACTCGACCACCTCTTCCGGAGTTCTCTTCTCGGCAAACCTCGTGAAGTTTCTGATGTCGAGAAACATCACGCACACGTTCTTATTTTCACTTCGAAGATCCGGCTTCAGCTCCATCAGCTTGCCCATCACCTCCGGCGAAACATACTCGCCGAAAGTTCTGGAAATGCGATTTCGTTCCTCAATCAGTGAAAACGAACTCAGGATGCGTTTTCGGATCTGCAGCGTGACGAGGCCCGTGACAACGCCCGTCAAGATCAATAGAAAACCCTTGAACAAATGATGCGGAACACCGGTGAGGATTGGTTCCACGCCAGCGCTTGAACTCTTCTGTATGAAGTAGATGGCCAGCAGCGAGTACTCCACTCCCGCTACGAAACCCGTAAAAATGCAGAGGCGGACGTTCAGACGCAGCGCCGACAAAGAGATGAACAGCGGATACAGAAACGCCGCGGGAGTAAACAGAGTGTAGATTGGCCCAAGAAACGTCGAACCAACGAGCATGCCCGCGCTGGGAATACTCGTTTCGACAAACGCACTCAGATACTTCAGAGCCGGAAACGTCCTTTGTTGTCCTTTGACCAGACGTCCGAGGACGATGTATTCGGCAGTCAGGAGGCAAACGTTGGCGCCAAAGATGATGTATACGGCGATGAGAAACTGGCGAAACTGTCCGTGAAAGGCCCTCTGAAATTCATCGTAAAAGATCGGGAACATGAGCAGAATGAACAACAGCGCGCTGACTATCGAGCCAATCAGGATCGAAACGCGCAGCCGGTCGCTCTTCAGGCTCTCGATCGCAAATTCCTTCTCAAAGACGTCACGGTACATGACACACCTCAACCAACTCGTTTTGCAGCGCCGCTTTGCAGCCGTTCATTCGAGACAATCGCCCGCTTGTGCCATCCTCG
>JBKPPU010000334.1:0-19591 GCA_046733695.1 Acidobacteriota bacterium | reverse complement strand
CGTGATTCCGACTTACTGTCTCGAGCCGAGCCGTCCGCACAAGGTGTCGGTGACGTTTGGCGACGGCAAGGTGTTCAAGTTCCTCGCGTCGACTTCGATTCATTGTCAGCAATTCGCGCCGGTGACGTCGGCACAGTTGACCTTCACGCCTGAACCCGGAACGCACGCGACCCTTGAAGTGTTTGGGCCAAACGACATCCTGGTAGAAACGCTCGGCAGTATTCCGGGACCAGTGCGTCTGCTCAACCAGAGCAATCCTGACATCTTCAACTCGTTCACGTTCCGTCTGACCACGGCGGAAGGCATTAGCTACGTGATCGACCAGCAATCAGGCGTGAGCAGCATCCGCGATCCTTACGGCAACACGCTGACGATCAATGCCGGCGGTGTGATCCATTCCTCGGGCAAGAGCATCGCGTTCGAGCGCGATACTCTGGGCCGCATCACGAAGATCACTGATCCGAACGGCAACTTCCAAACTTACGAATACGACAGCAATGGCGACCTCGTTAAGTTTACCGATCGCGAGAACAATGCCACTACTTTCACCTACAACTCAGATCATCATTTGCTGACGATCGTCGATGCTCGTGGCGTCAATCTGTTGACGAACGAGTACGACGCGGCCGGTCGCTTGATCGGTCAGAAGGATGCGTTCAATAAGACGCTCACCTTCGATCACAACATCGCCGGGCGTGTCGAGACGATTACCGACCGCCTCGGTCACGAAACACGCTACGAATTTGACGAGCGTGGGAACGTGCTGCGGCAGGTGGATGCGCGTGGTGGTATCAAGACTTTCACCTACGATGATCTCGATAACGTCTTGACTGAGACCAATCCGCTCAACAAGACGACCACCTACACTTACGACGACGCGGACAACCGCACCAGCATCACGGATCCTTTGAACAACGTCACACACTTTACTTACAACGGGGCGCGGCAGGTGTTGACGGTCACCGATGCGCGTAACAAGGTAACCACCAACACGTACGACCCGGCGGGCACAAATCTGCTCACCACCACCGATCCGCTCAATCACACGACCACCTTCACCTACAGCGTGTTCACTGGCCAGCGCACCACTTCGAAAGACGCGCTGAACCACATCACTCATTACGACTACGATGGCGCGGGAAGACTGAGCACCGAGACCGATGCGCTCGGTCACGTCACCACCTATGGCTATGACGAGAACGGAAATCGCACCACTCAGACGGTGACGCGCACGAACGCGCAAGGCCAACCCGAGACGATTACTACTACCTTCACCTTCGACAAGCTAAACCGCTTGACGAAGACAACGTTTGCCGACGGCTCGTTCACACGCGTCGAGTACAACGCTGTCGGACAGCAGAGCGCGACGATCGATCAACTGAACCATCGCACCGAGTTTACTTACGACGACATGGGCCGTATGACGCGCACCGATTATCCGGACGGCACCCACGACGAAGCCACGTACGATGCGGAAGGACATCGCTTAACGAGTAAAGACCGGGCCGGTCGGGTGACCACGTTTGAATATGACGAACTGGGGCGGCTGATAAAGACGATCTTCGCTGACAACACCTTCACGAGCACGAGCTACGATGCGGCCGGGCAAGTGCTCACAGCTACCGATGGGCGCGGCAACGTCACGCGCTACTTCTACGACGATGCCGGACGACGCACCAAAGTCCGCAACGCCTTGAATCAGGAAACCACCTTCACTTACGACGCCAACGGTAATCAGCTAACGATGATCGATGCGTTGCAGCACACCACCACCTATGAATACGACGACAACAATCAGCGCGTTAAGACGATTTATCACGACAACAGCTTCGACACAGCGGTTTACGATGAACTGGGCCGCAATGTGTCGAAGACGGACCAGGCCGGCAAGACAACCCAGTTCTTCTACGATGAGCTGGGCCGGCTCGCGAAGGTCAAAGACGCGCTCAACCAGGAGACCACTTACAGTTACAACGAACTGAGCCAGCAGTTAACCCAGACTGATGCTAACAGCCATACCACGCGGTTTGAATACGATCAGCTAGGCCGACGCCTGAAGCGCACGCTGCCGGCGGGTCAGTTTGAAACTTACAGCTACAACACGAGCGGCAATCTGGCCAGTCGCACTGACTTCAACGGCAAGACTACGACGTTCACTTACGATGTGATGCGCCGGCTGTTAACCAAGACGCCGGATGCATCCTTGAACCAACCCGCGATCAGTTTCACTTACAACGCGAACGGCCAGCGCGCCACGATGACGGATGCCACCGGCCAAACCGTCTACGCCTACGACAATCGCAACCGACTGGCGAGCAAGCAAACGCCTTTCGGTACTCTGAGCTACACGTATGATGACGGCGGCAACCTGCTGACCACGCGCTCGTCGAATGCGAACGGCCTGAGTGTGGACTACTCGTACGACGTGCTGAACCGCCTCAGCACGGTCAAAGACAATCGGCTGCTGGCGTTGAATGGCGGCGTCACTTCCTACAACTACGACGACGTCGGCAATCTCGAAAGTTACCTCTATCCGAATGGAGTTAAGACCAGTTACAGCTACAACACGCTGAACCGTTTGACGTCAATGGGCACGGCGGCCGGCGCTACGGCCCTCTCGAATTACAACTACACGCTGGGACCATCAGGCAATCGCACAGCCGTCACCGAGCTGAGCGGCCGCAGTGTCACTTACACGTACGACGACCTGTACCGCCTGACCAGCGAGACAATCACCAACGACACACACAACGTTAACGGCGTAGTAAGTTACAACCACGACCCCGTCGGCAATCGCCTCTCCCGCACGTCGACCGTCACCGGTGTGCCTTCTCAAACCTCCACCTTTGACCAGAACGACCGGCTGAACTCAGACACATATGACGCCAACGGCAACACCACCGCGTCAAACACCAACAGTTATGCTTACGATTTCGGGAACCACCTTACCTCGCTGAACAACGGCGCCGTCACCTACAGCTATGACGGCGACGGCAATCGTGTCTCGAAAACCGTCTCCGGCGTAACGACCAACTATCTGGTCGACACCAATAACCACACCGGCTACGCGCAAGTTGTCGAAGAGCTCCAAAGCAACGCCGTGGTCAAGCAGTTCACCTACGGCCACGATCTGATCAGCCAGCAGATCATCGGCGGCTCATTGAGCTTCTACAGCTACGACGGCCACGGCTCTGTGCGTCAACTAACCGACCCCTCTGCCTCCATCACCGACACCTACGACTACGACGCCTTCGGCCTCCTCATCTCCCGTACGGGCACCACGCCGAATGACTACCTCTACAGCGGCGAACAATTCGACGCGAATCTTGGGTTCCAATACCTCCGCGCCCGCTACATGAATCCATCAAGCGGCCGGTTCGTCTCCATGGATAGCTATGAAGGACTGCAATCGGATCCGATAACACTTCATAAATATCTCTACGGCGATGCAAATCCTGTAAACTGCTTGGACTTCTCGGGATATAACACAACTCAACTCGAGAACCTTATAACTGTCGGATTGCTAACCACATTAGTAGCCATGACGGCGGTGGTGCTTCGGCAAGTTGTCGAAGAGATTTACAAGGAGACTATTACAATAAAGGTTTGGCCCCGACCAACACCAACACCCCAACCAAGCCCCATAATCGATATCATTCCTCTACCTGGACCAACACCGGATCCGACTCCAGACCCAGATCCATTTGTAAATCTTGATGCCTCAACGGCGGTTGCCATCACTATGGAGGACTCACCTTATGTTGATACGATACTTACAGAGCTTCGCGGACGGCAAATGTTGATGTGCGCAACTGCTATAGCGGAGTTCCAAGTGGACATGAATGCCGCTGGTGTAAAGGAGAGACGAAGAGCAAACATGCTTCTTCACATGATAACGCCCATTTTAGACACCCCCGATCCGATAGTGAATGCCGTGCCAGATCCAAACGGGACGCGAGTTAACGACAAGCTCATATTTGGTACAGGCCAGTCATGGAACGCCCAAACGTTTACCGGAGACGAAAGATTCGTTAGACATGCCGAACAGAATGGCGTTATCTGGCGACCAAGACGCCCCTTTATCCACGGGCCGGGTCGATTTAGAGGACAATGAATTCGGCGAACACAAAAAGATAAATTCTGGACTTGGAGTTACGTTGGAATCTAAGCCGAGGCGGTAAGGATGTCATTAGAGCATGGTGCAAAGCGGCTGCAAATGGATCGGAATATTCCATTTGTTAACGAAGTGTTTTGTATTTTGGAGGGCAGTGGCTCCGAAGCGAGGGCCATTGAACTTCTCAATTCTGCCGAGAGAAAACACGAGTTGGAGCTTTCGACGGTACAACCGTATCCACCGCCAGATCGTCTTCCGGATGAGCTTTATTCCGAGTATGTCAGGGAAAGACTCCATGGTTTTTGGTCCACAACTCATTTGATTCTCAGCGCAGCACACGCGAGTCGGCTTTTCATTCTTTTTTCGAATCGATTCTTATGTACCATGGGACTTCGCGAGTGGGGTGGCGAGGCAGCGAATTGGGCCAATCGTACCGCGTGGCTGAACCGTACGGAGTGGACCTCAGGTGATTTTACTGGTGGGCTCAATGACTCAATGATTTCTGGCTACAATGAATGGTCACGTCTCGTAATGCATTTATTGACTCAGAAGTCTAAGCCCAGAGCCGATGTAGTAAAGCAGGATCTTTATCGCTTGGTCCAACTCGTGAATCAGCGCGACTTGAACGTTGACGTCAGACTTGATGTTGTAACAACCCTAGCTTCGCTGGGAACACCTGAAACCAGAAGTGAGCTTGAAGATGTGCTAGCGGCCGAAACGGATGAACGAATGGTTGGAAGCATCAAGTACTATTTATCCATGATTGATAATCAAGACAAGATTTAGAAGCTTGGAAAGCGTTGTTACAATAGCAGTTTTCAATCCGTGGGCGGTGAGCAAGTGTAGCGTTTTGGAGCAACGCAAAACCTAATTGTACGGTGTAATTTATTGAGAGGTTTGGTAGGCGCGTGCGGATTTGAACCGCAGACCCCTACCGTGTCAAGGTAGTGCTCTACCCCTGAGCTACGCGCCTAAAAGAAGGATTGTCAAAAGGCCCTAAAGTCGAGCTTTCGTGAGACACGGCATAGTAACATAAGATTCCAAAGTCCGCAGCCAGACGCTGCGTCGGAAAAACTCAGGGTTTACTAACACCATGATTAAGATCGGAATGACGGTAGCACTCTTGTTATTTGTCATCGTTAGTCAGCCACGACCGCAGACGTCGACTCAGGATGATCTCATTACGGGTGCGCGGGCGTTTGTAGCGTTACTGGTCAAGAAAGACTTCGCGAACTCCGTAGCAACGTTCGACGACACGATGAAGGCTGCGATGCCCGAAGCGAAGCTGCAGGAGACCTGGAATGCTGTGGTCGCGCAGGTGGGCGGATTCAAGCAAGTCATTAAGACAAGAACGGAAAAGCGTGGAGCGTACACGATCGTCTTTGTCACCTCGGACTTTCAAAACGCCACTCTCGACATCAAAGTCGTCTTCGATCAATCACAGCGTATCGCTGGCCTGTTCTTCGCTCCAGCCAGCGCCGACTATGCGCCTCCTGCTTACGTCAAGGCAGACTCATTTCACGAGAAGGAAGTCACGATTGGAACGGGAGAGTGGGCGTTGCCGGCTACGCTAACCACGCCTGTCGGTCCCGGTCCATTTCCGGCGGTAGTTCTGGTGCATGGCTCTGGTCCAAACGATCGTAACGAAACGATCGGCCCTAACAAACCGTTCAAGGATCTCGCGGGGGGACTTGCATCAAGGGGCATTGCCGTCTTGCGTTACGAGAAACGCACGAAACAACACGGAGCCAAGCTTGCTTCACTTCACAACTTCACCGTGAAAGAAGAAGTGCTCGACGATGCGCTCGCGGCTGTTGAGCTGCTACGCAAGACAGAAGGTATCGATGCGAAACGTATCTTTGTCCTGGGTCACAGCCTCGGCGGCATGCTGGTCCCACGCATTGGACGGCTCGATTCAAACATTGCGGGCTTGATCGCTCTGGCAGGTGCTACACGTCCGCTGGAAGAGGTTATACCGGAACAGCTCGCGTACATCTTTTCACTCGACGGCAGCGTTTCACCCGAAGAGCAAAAGCAAATAGACCAGGCAAAAGAACAAGCTGCGAAGGTAAAGGCGCTGAAGCCTGAGGATGCAAACTCCACCACCGCCATGTTCAGCGCGCCTGTCTCATACTGGCTCGACTTGCGTGGCTATAACCCGCCCGAAACCGCCAAAGATCTCAAACAGCCACTGCTCATTCTCCAGGGAGAACGGGATTATCAAGTGACGATGGAAGACTTCAAGAGGTGGACAGCGGCGTTGTCAACTAAAAACAATGTCACGTTTAAGTCGTATCCATCACTCAACCATCTCTTTATCGCAGGGACCGGTCGAAGCACGCCTTCAGAATACGACCAGCCTGGACATGTCGATGAGCGTGTGGTGGAAGATATTGCCGCGTGGATCAAGAAGCCCGCACAATGAATGTACGCCCACGTCACTGTTTGCGCATTTCAGGTCTAACGCCAGATCGAATAGACTGATTGCGCAATGATCACAGTTCTTTATCTCGGCCTCGTCTTCTTCCTCGTTTTAGCAAATGGATTTTTTGTGGCTTCGGAGTTTGCGCTGGTAGGTGTGCGGCGGTCGCGTGTCGAGATGCTCGCACAAAGCGGCAACGCAAGGGCAAAGCGGTTGTTGCGTCTGCTGAGTAATCTCAACGGCTATATTTCGGCAACACAGTTGGGCATCACGATGGCTTCGCTGGCTCTCGGCTTTGTCGGTGAGCCGGTATTCGCTCACGTGCTGGAAGCGCCTCTCAAAGGACGCCTGTCGGAAGTAACACTTCACACTCTCTCGTTCGTTATCGCTTACACGATCATAACCTTTCTGCACATCGTGGTCGGAGAGCTCGCGCCGAAGACACTCGCTTTGGAACGGGCGGAAAAAGTGGCACTCGCGATCTCCTGGCCCATGGAGGCTTTTTACAAATTCTTTCGCTGGCCCATACGAGTTCTCGATTGGGCGGGCATCCGGACCGTGAGACTCTTTGGGTTACACCCATCCGGTGAACACGCGTCCGTCTACACTGAAGACGAGCTGCGCCACTTAATCGATATCTCCCAACAAAGCGGTCACGTCGCCGCCGAGGAGCGTCGACTGATCCATCGGGTTTTCGAGTTTTCCGAGGTCAACGTTCGAGAAGCGATGGTGCCGCGCACGCAGATTCAGGCACTGGCCGTCACGGCTTCCCTGGAAGAAACGAGAGAAGCATTTCGTTCGTCTGGTATTTCGCGGCTGCCTGTCTATCGACACAACTTCGACGATGTAGTTGGAGTTCTCTATCGAAAGGATGTCGACATGGGCCGGCTCGAGGCACGAACGTTCCGGCTCGAAGATCTCACCCGACCGCCGGCGTTTATTCCGGAAACTGTTTCAGCCGGCGAGGCGTTGAAGCAGATGCAATCCACGAGAGTGCACTTCCTTTTCGTAGTAAACGAACACGGTGGTGTCGAAGGCATCCTGACCCTCGAGGATCTGCTGGAGGAGATCGTCGGCGAGATCGACGACGAGTTTGACGAAGAAACGAAGTCGCAGATCAAACGCGATCGCGAAAGCTTTGTTCTGGATGGAATGCTGGCGGTGCGTGCTGCGAATCAGCAACTCGGTTTGTCACTTCCTGAGCGCGAGAGTTATACGACGATCGCCGGTTTCCTGATGACTCGGACGGGCAGGATTCTCGATGTTGGTGACGAAGTCGACCACGAAAGCGGCACGTTTCGGATCGAAAAAGTCGACGGCCGGCGCATCCTTCTCGTACGCTTCCAGCCACGTGAGTTGCCACAAAAAGGCACAAAAAGCACAAAAGATAGAGTTAGCATCATTTGTGCTTTTTGTGCCTTTTTGTGGCCGTGTTATTCGTAGCGCAACGCGATCAGTGGATCGACTTTAGTAGCGCGTCTTGCCGGGATGTAGCAGGCGAGCAGCGCGGCGAGGATCACGGAAAGCACTACTGCTGCAAATGTGAGCGGATCGCTCGGAGAAACTTCAAACAGTAGCGTCGACATCAAACGTGTTAATGCCAGCGCGCCGGCAAGACCGATTGCCAGACCGAGCACGACGAGCGACATCCCACTCTTCAGGATCAACTTCAGTACATCACGCCACTGCGCACCCAGCGCCATTCGTACGCCAATTTCTCGAGTGCGTTGAGTTACGAAATACGCCATCGTTCCGTATATGCCGGCAGCGGCCATCACCAATGCAATCCCTGAGAAGATTGCGAACAACAATCCCCAAACACGTGATTGCCAGACCGTATTCGCGGATAACAGCGTCACGGGCATCACATTGAACACGCCGGTATCCGGAGCAACCTGCCAGATCGCACGCTGGATTTCCTTCGCGCGCATCATGGGATCGCCCTGCGTGCGTGCGACAAAGTGAGTTTGCTTGGCGTAACTCTGATAGCAGGCGTAGTAGAAATCGTAACCGACATCGTCGACCAAACTGTTGTGCTTAACGTCGCCGACGATGCCGATGATTTCAGCACAGACCGTCCCCTCGTCGTTGCAGTTGATTCGTTTACCGATTGGATCAGCATTGGGCCACATCCGCTCTGCCAGTTGGCGACTGATAATCGCAACATCCTGGTGACCACCGGGCTTAAACGTGTCATTGTCATTAAAAACGCGGCCACGAAGTACGGGAATCTGCATCACGCTAAAGTAGTCAGGCGAAACAGCCTGGTAATTAACGAGCGGATTCTGCTTCTGTTCATCCGCCGACTGACCCTGAATAGAAAACTCGCCTCTATACCAGGGCTTTTGACCGACAAAAGGCAGATCGCTGTTCGCCGCAACCGCAATCACACCCGGTACCTGTGCGACCTGCTGAAGCAACTGCCGATACCGCCGCGACATGAATTCAACCCGATAGTCTTCCTGACGTTGATAGGTGGGATTGATCTCCAGATGAAGCACGCCCTCTGCCGTGAAACCCGGCGACGTGCTCTGCAAACGCATAAAGGAACGCAGCATGAGTCCGGCGCCGGCGAGTAGCACTACCGCCAACGCGATTTCCGCAACGACTAAAAAACCGCGAACCCGTTGCAGCCCTGCACCTGTATTCGATCGGCCGCCTTCTCTGAGCGACTGATCGAGATCTATTGAACGCGTTCGCAACGCAGGTATGAGACCAACAAGCAGCGCTGTTACGACTGCTATGGCCAACGTGAATATCAGTGCTCGACCGTCAAGTTGGATCTTCACAAAGAAAGGCAGGAGCTCTTGTGGCAATAGCGCAACCAACATGCGCAGACTCAACGCGCCGAGGACAAGCCCGGCGACACCGGCAATAGACACAAACAGAATAGCTTCTGAAATCGATTGACGAATCAAACGTCGGTGGCTGGCCCCGAGCGCCGCGCGCACGGCCAACTCGCGCTCCCGTACAGTCGCCTGCGTCATCAGTAAATTGGCGACGTTGGCGCAGGCAATCAGTAATACAAACCCACACGCGCCGAAGAGCAGCCAAAACGAACGCCGTAATTTTCCAAACCAGAAATCTCTTAATGGGATAACACTTGCGGTAACTTCGGTGTTAGTACCGGGATAAGATTGCGCCAGCCGCGCTGCAATCTCGCGCATCTCCGCCTGCGCTTGTTCCGCCGAGACGCCGGACTTCAAACGACCTATCGTCTGATCGATACGCATGCCTCGACTATCTCGATCGAAGTAGCGATCGTTCAGCCACCAGAGATCACTCTGAAAAGGAAACCTGAAGCCGGGCGGCATCACTCCAATCACGCTTAGACTCTTACCGTTAATCCGTAACTGCCGGCCGAGGATCGCAGGATCGCCGCCAAATCGTCTTTGCCACAAACCGTGACTTAAGAGGATCGTGTCAGCATCTCCCGCCGTCGGGCCATGACCCAGCAAGGGTGCGACCTGCAGAGCGGAAAACAGATTGGCGGTGCCGTAAGTTAGACTGAGTGTTTCGGTCTCGTTGCCAAACTGCAGATTTGCATTCCAACGCAAATTGAAAAACGCGAGTTCCTCGAAGACACTATTTTGGCGGAGCCAATCCTGGTAGTCAGCGAACGACACCCCCGTCGATCGGCCGCGATACTGTGAATCCACCATCACCAAACGGTCTGGATCGCCGTAAGGCAGCGGCCGTAAGAGAAACGCATTGACGACGCTGAAAATCGCCGTGTTAGCCCCAATGCCGAGGGCGAGCGTCACGATCGCTATGAGGGTGACACCGGGATTCTTCGCGAGCAGCCGCGCACCGTAACGTAGATCATGCAGAAACTCATGGACCAGCCGCACGCCACGCGCATCACGGCATTCCTCCTTGGAGCGTTCGAGGGGACCGAATGATTTGAGCGCAGCGTAACACGCGTCGTTCGTGCTCATCCCATCTCGCTTGTTGCGGTCAGCCTCACGTTCCAGGTGAAACCGCAACTCATCCTCGAGCTCTCGCTCCACTTGTTCCTTGCGAAACAACGCCCGCAAGCGCAACCTGATCCGCTCGAACATGTTCTGGTTCTCCTGAACTATCGCTTCCTCTAGTCAGCCTACTGGAGCGGAATATATTGAGGTTCCTATCGGCTGTCAATAGGAAACCGGTTTCACCCTTTGAAGAGTTTCGTGAACCAGCTTCGTTTTTCGGGGGAAGGCTTCTGGTCGAGCAGCAGCTGTAACTCGGCCACTGTTATGTATGGGAGACGTAGATCTTTAAAATATTGGGTAATGTCCCGGCCTGAAAGAATACCGAGCAGACAATAGCCTAACAGCCGAAGCGACGGAGAAGTGTCTGGGGATGACAATTTCTCCAGGTCCGGAATTACGAGTTCTGGTTGGCGTTGCCTGAGCGCCTGAGCCATTAAGGCAAATAGGTCAGCAACTGGTGATTGACTAGGACCTCCGGCTACGCGATAGGCAAGATAGCTTTGAATCGCTTTTTGTCGTGCAGCCTCAAGCGCTGAAACGTTTTTGGACATCAGTTCCACTTCGAAAAGTTTGTTCCACGCTCTCCACGGCTCGGCGTCATGACCGAACGGTGTCTTGCATTCAATGGCCCGCATCAATTTCAGTTCGAGCTTCATCGTACCGTTCCAAAACGAACAACGTGTGGCCAAGCATGCCGCGAGCCGAGGCGTGAGAGATGAAGATGTGGCCGCTCATGTTATTACCACAACTCTTCGAAAACGATGGGATCAGAATGACGAGCGAAGGCCAGACAAAGTAGCGCGAGGCCGGCATGAGTATAGGTTTTAATGACGCTGAAGGAAATACTAACTGGAAGCCTGGGCGGGTTCCTGGCTAATACGGTCCCATTCGTCGTAGAGATTGCGCAACGCGGCTTCCGTCTGTTGATACTCGTCGTTGAGGGCGATCAGTTTTTCCGCGTCGCGCGCGATTTCCGGGGTGCCCATTTGTTGTGAGATTTCGTTGAGGCGTTGTTCAGCACGGGCGATGTCGGTCTCGACGAGTTCCGGGGTGCGTGCATCTACTTTCTTTTTCTTGATTACTTTGACTCCGGGTTTCTTCGGAGCTGGTTGCGACTTCTTTACCGGTGGCGGTGGTTCTTCGTGAACAACCGGTTGAGACGTAACTTCGACCAGATTGTCTGCAGCAGAAACGATCGGCGCCGGAGCAGAGCCACGCACACCCAATTTCCAATCGTGGTATTCGGTGTAATCACCGTCATAATGTTCGGCGCCGCCCACACCATCCAATGCCAGAATCTGCGTCGCCACTCGATCCAGAAAGTAACGGTCGTGACTGATCGTAACAATCGTTCCTTCATACGCGGAGAGCGCTTCTTCGAGTGCCTCGCGGGACGGGATATCGAGGTGATTGGTCGGTTCGTCGAGCACGAGGACGTTCACGCGAGAGTAAATCAACTTCGCGAGCGCTAGTCTTCCCTTCTCACCGCCGGAAAGATCCCGCACGTGTTTGTAAACATCGTCGCCAAAAAAAAGGAACTTGGCCAGAAACGAACGCAGTTCGCCCGCAGCCGCAGTCGACGGCGCAACGCGTCGCAACTCTATGATGATCTCGTTGCGATCGTCGAGGTCGTCGAGTTGCTGTGCGTAGTAGCCAATCTGAACTTTCGATCCCCAGCGAATCTCACCGGCCAACGGTTCGAGCTTGTTCAGAATCGTCTTCAGAAATGTTGTCTTGCCCGACCCGTTTGGACCAATAATTCCAAGACACTCGCCGCGCCGTAACAGAAACGAAATGTCGTTCGCCAGCTCCTTGTCAGGATAACCAATCGAAAGCTCGTTAACCGTGAGCACATGATTGCCCGCGCGTTCGATCGCCTGTAGTCGAAAGTCGCCCGACGACTGATCCTTTCGGACAGCCTCGATACGCTCCAACTTCTCGAGCATCTTGCGACGCGATTTGGCTTGCTTGGTTTTCTGCCCGGCGAGGTTGCGACGAATGAACTCTTCAGTCTTCGCAATCAGGTGTTGCTGATTGTCGTACGCACGTTGTTGCGCTTCGCGACGCTCGTCGCGCTCGACCAGGTAATCAGAATAGTTGCCGGTGTAACTCGAAGCGCGTCCATTCTCGAGCTCGATGATGCGGCGGCAGGCACGATCGAGAAAATAACGATCGTGGCTAATAATTACATAGGCGGCGGGATAGTCTCGCAAAAAATCTTCCAGCCACTCGACCGCATTCACGTCGAGATGATTCGTCGGTTCGTCAAGCAACAAAACATCGGGCGCCGCCAGCAGCAAGCACGCGAGGCCAAGACGATTCTGCTGACCGCCGGAAAGCTGTTCCGTTTCAAGTGACCACATGTCGCGCTCGAATCCGAGTCCCTGAAGAATCGACTCGGCTTTGGCTGCGTATTCGAATCCACCTTCGTGTTCGAATTCGTGCTGAAGATCGCTGTAGCGTTCGAGAATCTTCTCCAGATCGTCGCCGGCATCGGCCATGCGATGCTCCAGGTCATGCATCTCGTGTTCGATCTGCTGCAGACGTCCAAAGGCGGCCAGCGCCGACTCATGAACGGTCGAGCCGGGTTTGAAGTGAACGTGCTGGTCCAACAAACCAAGCTTGACTCCGCGCGCGCGTACGACGTCACCGCGGTCCGCCGATTCATCACCTCTGACGAGACGAAAGATCGTGCTCTTACCCGCGCCGTTGCGGCCCACGAGGCCAACATGCTCACCAGGATTTACCTGCAGCGACGCGCCGCGCAGGACATCCTGAACACCGTAAGACTTATGAACATCTGAGAGTCTGAATAACATCGGGAATCAGAAGCAGCAAACAGAAAGCAGGAGCAGGTTAAACGCGGCCTGCTCCTGCTTTCTGCTACTGCGGCACAGCTTATTTTTTCGGTGAAGCAGCGGGCTTAACCGAAACAGGCGAACTGGTCGCGGCCGGACTGTTTGCCGTGGTTGCCGCGGGGCTTGCCGCAGGCGCCTGCGTTGGCTGCGAGCCCGCCGTTGAGTTCTCGGCGGCAGGACGTAAGCCCAGGTTGCCAGGATTGTTGAGCATTTCCGTCGCCAGGTGATTCACTATCTTCGCGTCGTTCATCGCTGTTTCGAGTAACGCAGCATTGAGTACCGTTTTGTGTTGATTCGTGAGTCCCTGAGCGATCTGCTGACGTACTCCGGCACTCTCCAGAGTCAGGTTCTCAGTAGTGAGCTGCTTTTCGGCGAGTTTGAAGATGTACCACTTGCCACTGGCGAAACGAGTCGGCTGCGTGTAATCACCAACCTGCATCGAGCCGAACAGGTTTGCAACCAGATCGGCGGGAAAGTTGTTGTTCTTCAGATCCTGTTCGGTGGCGAAACCGATGTCGCCGCCGGCGCGCAGGCTGTTGATGTCTTCACTCCTGGCGCGAGCGACCGTGGCAAAATCCGCTTTTCCCTGGAGTTGCTGATAGATGCTATCGATCTTCACTTTTGCGTCCGTGTCGTTCTTGGCATCGTCCTTGATTCCGTCGGCACTATTGTCGGCCGGATCGACCATGATCATCGACAACGCCACGCCACGCGCCTTCACAAACTGTTGCCGGTTGGCGCTGTAGTATTCTTCGACTTCCCTGTCGCTGATACTGATCTTGCCGTTGTACTTGTCCTGCAGTGCGGAGATGGCCAGATCTTTACGAGCCTCTTCGCGCAAACTTTCCGCCGACAGGTTCTGTGCTTTCAGACTCTTGTCGAAGTCTTCGCTAGTCATTCCGCTGTTTTGCTTCTGCGTGGCAATGGCGCCATCGATTTGAGCCTCAGTCGGAAGAAGCTTTTCGCGTTCGGCCTTCTGAAACAAAACCTCGCGCTGAATCAGATTGCTGAGCACCTGCAATCGAGCCTGGGCCATCTGCAGTTGATTCAAGCTCGACGTGTTACCACCAGCTTGCGCGGTCACGCCCCGCTCGACTTCTTTGAGCATAATGTTGCGGCCATTAACGGTCGCAGCCACCTGATTGTCTTTGGCTTCCGACCCGCCTGAGCCACAGCCACTCAGGATCAGTCCCGCAGCGACCAAACAAGTAAAGGTAAGAACTTTTGCGATGTTGCGCACTTTGACTCTGCTCCTTTAACAAACAACTTACTAAAACGCTTCACAGCACTCCCCCAAGTCGGCTCTCCTTGACGACCGGGAAACGCGTTTGCTATAAAGCTTGGTTTCTGATTACGGCAAGATTACTTCCGTATGATGCCGAAAACACCGGTAAAGAAACCTGGGAAATCTGGAGGTTGAACAAAAATGGCCAAACGTTGCGAAGTCTGCGGTAAAGGACCACAATTCGGCAACAATGTCTCGCACGCGAATAATCGCACTCCCCGAAGATTCGATCCGAATCTTCAGTCGATTCGCGTTCAGACCCCGCAGGGTGGCGCGCGCCGAATGAAAGTTTGCACAACTTGCATCAAGGCGGGCAAAGTCTCCAAGGCTGCTTGAGCCTTCCCTACTAATTTCAATCAACCTCCAACCGGCACCCTCGGTGCCGGTTGTTTTTATTTCCAAAAATCTATTCAGCAACCAGCGCTACGGCTTCAATTTCAACCCTGGCGTCACGCGGCAACCCAGCCGCTGCAACTGTAGCCCTCGCGGGCGGCGGGCTTGGAAAGAAGGTCGCGTAGACCTCATTCATACCCGAAAACTCTTTCATGTCGGCCAGGAATACCGTGGTCTTAACAACCTGCGCCAGACTACTGCCAGCGGCCTCAAGCACTGCCGATAAGTTTTTCAAAACGCGCGTGGTTTGCTCGGCAATTCCACCCGCTACAAATTCACCGGTCTGCGGATCGATCGGAATCTGGCCGGAAACGAATACAAAGCCATTGGCCTTTATCGCCTGTGAATAAGGTCCAATTGCGGCCGGCGCGTTTTCAGTCTGGATTCGTTGTCTCACTGGAGTAAACACCCTCAAAACAAAGGCGGGATTCTAACAGAAGCCATTAAGAAGCACAAAAACAGGCAAGCCATTCACAGATTACACAGATTGTTTTACATCATCTGTGTAATCTGTGGATAGTTATGCGACGCCCTGGAGGCGCTCCACATCCAGGACTCCGGGGACGCCCTTGATGGAGCCGATTACGCGATCGAGATGCTTTACGTCAAAAACTTCGACCGTTACTTCGATATGGCCACGCTCGTCGGAAGCCACTGAAGCGCGCGCGTCGCGAATACCGGTCTTCATGTCGGAAATCGCGCCCGTGATACCCGCAATCATGCCCGTGCGGTTTTCAGTAATCGCCAGTAGCTTAACCGCGTAAGCCGTCTTCTCCGGCCGGCCAGCCCATTCAACTTCCACGATGCGTTCCCGGTTGACCATCAACTGCGTCACGTTCTTACAGCGCGTCGTGTGGACCGCGACGCCCTTGCCGCGCGTGATGTAACCGATGATTTCTTCGCCATGAAGTGGATTACAACAACGCGCACGCGTCACCATCAAATCATCAACACCACGCACAAGTATTGAATCGTCGCCCAACCGGATGAGGCGTTTGACGGCGCGCACGCCACTCCTGAGTCGCGACTCTTTTTGTTTGTCGAGCTGTTCGAACTGTTCCGGCCCAAGGTACTTCGCGATTACGTTGCGTGGCACGAGTTTGCCGTATCCAATCGCTGCCAGCAGATCGTCAACTCGCCCGTAGCCATAGTCGCTGGCGACGCGCTTCATATCCTTGTCGGTATCGCTGAGCAGTTTCTTCGCAGAAAGTTGAAAGCGCGAAGACTCTTTTTCGAAGAGCTTGCGACCGATCTCGATCGACTCCGCCCGCTGCTGTTCAGCGACCCAATGGCGCACTCGATTGCGCGCGCGCGAAGTAACGATGAAGTTCAACCAGTCGCGCGAAGGATGTGAATTGGCCGAAGTGATGATTTCAACCATATCGCCATTCTGAATCTGACTGCGAAGCGGAACCATGCGGCCGTTGATGCGCGCACCGGTGCACGTGTTACCGACTTCAGAGTGAATCATGTAAGCGAAATCGACGGGTGTCGCACCACGCGGCAACTGAATCACCTTGCCCATAGGCGTGAATGCGTAAACATCCTTCGGGTAGAGGTCCAGCTTGAGCGAGTCGAGAAAGTCCTTCGAGTCTTTAACTTCCTGCGTCCACTCGACGAGCGATCGCAATGCTTGCAGCGCCTGATCGTCGTCGCGCGCACCGCGTTTGCCTTCCTTGTATTTCCAGTGGGCAGCGACACCTTCTTCGGCGACGTGGTGCATTTCCTCGGTGCGGATCTGTACTTCGAACGACTGGCCGTTTGATCCAATTACTGAGGTGTGTAACGACTGGTACAAGTTATCGCGTGGGGTGGCGATCCAGTCCTTGATGCGGCCGGGCACAGGTTTCCAGTTGTTATGGACCACGCCCAGTGCTGCGTAACAGTGGCGCACTTCATTCGGAGTGATGATACGCGCCGCTACCAGGTCGTACACCTGGTCCAGGCTGATCTTCTGCGCACGAAGTTTTTTCCAGATCGAATAGAGTCGTTTAACGCGACCTTCGACGATTACGACGGGCACCTCGGCGTCCTTCATCTTCTCTTCGATGCGAGCGGTGACGCCGCTCAAAAATGCTTCATTCTCCGGACGGCGTTTTTCGAGTTGTTCGGCAAGCTCCCGATAGTCTTCCGGGTGCAGGTGACGGAACGCGAGGTCTTCGAGTTCGCCGCGAAGTTTACCCATGCCCAACCGGTGCGCAATCGGAGCGAAGATATCCATCGTTTCCTGCGCGATGCGCTTGCGTTTCTCCGGATTCAGGTACTGGAGGGTGCGCATGTTGTGAAGACGATCCGCGAGTTTCACCAGTACCACGCGAACATCGTCAACCATCGCGAGCAGCATCTTGCGAACATTCTCAGCCTGCTGTTCCTCGCGGGAGATATTGCTGATTTGCGCGATCTTGGTCAGTCCATCGACAAGGTGCGTGATCTCTTCACCGAAGTAACGACGAATCGTTTCCAGATCGACCAGAGTGTCTTCGACGACGTCGTGCAACAATCCAGTCGCCACGGAGACTTCATCGAGTTTCATGTCCGCGAGAATATTCGCCACTTCGAGCGGGTGAACTAGATACGACTCACCCGAAGCGCGCTTCTGGCCCTTATGTTCTTTGGCGGAAAACAGGTAGGCGCGACGCAGCAGATCGAGGTCTGCCTGCGCGTGATTGTGGGAAACTTTCTCGACGATGTCTTCGATCCGGATCATCAATGCTGCGAGAAATTATAACAAAAGCGCCGACCTGAATTCAGATCAGCGCTTTCTGCGTTACATACGAGGGGTTTTGCCTCGATAATTAGCCCTTGGGCGTCGCCTTAGACTTCTCTTCCTCTTCCTTCCGCTTCTGGTTTGCCACACTCAACTCGGTGGTTCGTTTCAGAGCGGCTTCATAATCCTTCTGGAGTTGAGCTTTCTGGTCGGTCTTGCCGTCCATTTCAGCCAGCTTCGACGCTTCAAGCAGCAGGTTGGTCTTGTAAGACCATGCTGATTCATTGTTCGGATCAAACTTGATCGCGTTCTCAGCTTCCAACAAGCCCGTCTTTACGCACATCTGGGCCTGGTCAAATTCCTTCTGCTCCTTTGGCTTTTTATAGGAGACAGTTGCCTTGTTGTTGCTCGGGTCGATTGTGGTCGTCTTCACAGCCGGCTGCTCGGTGATCTTAAACGAGCAATCCCAGTCCTTACTGGCGAGAACAACGTAAGCTTCAGCACGTTTTTCCGGCTCGGCCTGGTCATTGGCGGCCCGATCCGCGATCCACTTTCTCAGCTTGTCGTCTTCCTTGATGGCGCCGTAGAGATAAGCGACAGCCTTGTAGGCTTCTTCATCCTTCGGGTTCTTGTCCAGAATCGCCTGGTAGGCAGTGATTGCATCCTGGGCTTTGGCGATATTGTCCGGGGACTGTACCCCTGGGCGGTACTGCGCGTGAATCGTGCGCGCGATAAACATCGGAGCGGTCTTGTTTTCGGGATCCAAAGTCGCAGCTTCTCTTGAGTGCTGCTCGGCCTCCGGGAACCTACCTTCACGGTAGGCACGCGCAGCCTCATTCAACTGGTTCTTGGCCCTGATTCGATTAATAACACCGCAGCCGGAGCAAGTGGCAACAAGGACCGCCAAAACTATGGCGATCCTGGTCTGAGAGAGTTTCATTTATACGTGACTCCAAATTTAAGCCAAAAATTAAGGAAGATCGTCAACCTGCAATCCGACTGGATTTGCGCCTGCTCCCTTGATGGCATCGATGACTTTGACGACGTCGCCGTATTTCGCGGCTCTGGGCGCCTTCACGAAAACGGTCTTCTCGATACGATCGTCGTCCTTCACATCCGAGCGCGCTTCCATGCCTATTTTATAGGCACGCGTTTCTTTCCGCTCCTTGAAAACTGCGGCCAATCTCTGTGCTAACGGCGCGGTGTCGTTCACCGAACCCATCGAATCCTGATTGAGTTTGATCTGCAAATCAGGTGAGATCGAGACGACCAAAGTCAGTGGATTTGGCTTCAGCTTGCTGAGGTCTTCGTTGGGATCCCGCTGGGTCGGAATGTCAGCTTTGAAACGGCTGGGTTTCAGCGGCGTGACGACCATGAAGATGATCAGCAGCACCAGCAAAACGTCAATCAACGGAGTAACGTTAATGAACGGCTGGGCCGTGGTACTGCTTCTTTTCTCTATCTCACCATCATCCTTCGACGACATCTGGTAATTCTCCTCGTTATTGGAAGCGTTTATTAAGCTGCCGGCTTTGCCGCCGCCCCGCCCTTCTTCTTGTCAGCAACAAGTCCGATCTTGTCGACTCCGAGCTTGCGGACCTCATTGATGACATTGACCACGTCGCCGTAGCTCACGCCAACGCCGCTCTTGATGTAAACGATTCGATCGTTCTCGTTCTTAATACCTTTGAGCATCGTGTCGACTTTGTCAGTCAACTGCTCCTTTTGCACTCTGATTTTGCCAAGGTAGTACTCGCCATCGTTGGGCACGGAGATCACGATTGACGATTCCTTGATGATGTTCGGATCGACATCCGGATTGTTCATGTTCTTTGGCA
>JBKPPU010000333.1:0-8025 GCA_046733695.1 Acidobacteriota bacterium | reverse complement strand
GTTGGTATCAATCCTGCAGCAGTTGCGGTTCTCAGGGAAGCTGCCGCCAAGTATCCGGCCAACGACTTTGCTAGCGCTGGCGACGGATTGAACTCCGCCGGCTTTAGATTCAACACTCCTTTACCGGCGCAAAGAAACTCTCACGCCGGCAAATTCGATTTCAACCTTACGGACAAGCAGACAGCGTTTGTTCGGGCCAACGTGATTTACGATTTGATCGCACGCGAACGACAATTCCCCGATACGCCGGCGCCCGTGATTTGGTCACATCCTTTCGGCATTGCCGCCGGTCATACGTGGACCATCAACAACAGCATGGTCAACAACTTCCGTTATGGCTTCACGCGCGAGGCATTCAGCCAACAGGGAGATTCAGCTGCGAACCAGATTAGTTTCCGTTTCATCTTTTCCCCACTCACCTTTACCCGCACCCTGACTCGAATTACTCCGGTCAATAACTTTACCGACGATTTCTCGTGGGTGAAGGAAAACCACACCTTCGGTTTTGGCTCGAACATTCGCCTGATTCGTAATCGACGCGACTCTTTCGACAACGCGTTCGATAACGCCATCACCAATCCGTCGTTTTATCTTGGCGGCGGCGCTTCAATCGTCGATCCAGTGAATGCATTCTCTCCGATTTCCGGAGCGACGACGGGTGTGGAAAACGCAGTGACCGCGTTGATTGGCAGGTACTCTCAATATTCGGCTCTATTCACCTTTGACCGTGAGGGAACCCTGCTGCCTTCAGGTACGCCTGCGGCACGCGAGTTTCGCACCGAAGAATACGATATGTATTTCCAGGATGTCTGGAAGATGACGCCGAATCTTACGCTGACTTATGGTCTGCGTTACGGCATCAGCACTCCGGTTCACGAGGCGAATGGGTTTGAAGTGAGGACAACGGTTCCGCTCTCGGACTTCTTTGAGGCACGTAAAGCCGCTGCCGAAAAAGGCGAATCGCTCAATACCCCGATCACGTTGGAACTATCCGGCAAGGCCAATAACGCCCCGCCTCTTTACGACTACGACAAGAACAATTTCCAACCACGAGTGGCAGTAGCGTGGTCACCCAGCTTCAAGGAGGGTTTTCTTGGAAAAGTTTTTGGCAGAAACAACCAGTCAGTCTTTCGCGGCGCGTTCAGCATCACCAACGACTACTACGGTCAACAGCTCGCCGTTACTTTTGACCTCAATAACACGTTGGGCTTCTCGTCCAGTCAGGACATTTCAGCTAATACTTTCAACCTGACGACTCGTCCGGCGCCGTTGTTCACCGGCTTTGGCCAGGACATACGGTCGCTTCCCAGAATCACCAATCCGGGAAACATCACTTTTCCGCGCACGCAACCATTCGCACCCAGCCCGGCGGGATTCGCGCAGGATCGACGCATCGAAACGACGTTGGATTCGAAACTGGTTGCGCCAATTAACTATGCATGGAATTTCACGTATGAGCGGCAGCTACCGAAAGGTCTTGTTTTTCAGACCTCTTATATCGGCAGGATCAGCCGTAACCTCATTGCGTCACGCGACGTGATGGCTCTGAACAACCTTAAGGATCCCAAGTCCGGCATGGATTGGTATACAGCCGCTGGAGCGCTTGAGGCTCAACGCGCAGCAGGTAGATCGACCGCGAGTATTGCGAGCATCCCGTGGTTCAATAATTTTCTGCCGGCGAACATCGCGCAATTGATGAACTTGAATTACTTCGGAAACCCCTGGTTAGGTCCGGTTGACGGTTGCAGCGACCCTGAATCCTATTGCGTGCCGGAGAATTTAACTCCGACGCAGGCGGTTTACGATGTGGCTCTTAACTTCTACGGCAACGACTGGACTGACACGCAGGACGTCATCGAACAGGGTTTGGACCGGAACATTTTCTTCCATCCGCAATATGGCGCTCTGTCGGCTCACAGCAGTATTGCTCGTGCCAATTATCACGCTGCGACAGTCAGTATTCGTGAACGATTGGGCCGGAGCTTTATTGCCGATTTCAACTACACGCTCTCGCATTCACACGACGACGCGTCAGGACTTCAGACCGCCGATCAATTTGGTGGTGCGTTTATCCTGAATCCAATCCGTCAACGAGATAACTACTCGGATTCCGACTTTGACATTCGCCACAACATCAACGCGAATGCTCTCTGGGATCTTCCCTTCGGACGCGGCCGAACCTTCTTCAACGGCGTCAATAGAGTGGCAGATGCCTTTATCGGTGGCTGGTCCATGACGGGTATCTTCCGCTGGAACTCCGGATTGCCAATCAGCACTCCGTTCGACAATGCTCGCTGGGCAACTAACTGGAACGCTCAGAGCAACTCGGTAAGAACTGATGGTTCTATCAAGCCTTGTCCGGCACGCGGAGGCAGACTCTTCGACTGCAATTTGCTCGAGGCTTACAGAAGCTTCCGCAACGCGTTCCCGGGCGAGACTGGAGATCGAAACGTGTTCAGGTTGGCGGGTTACGTCAATCTCGACATGGGAATTACCAAGTCCTTCGGTTTACCGTGGAGTGAAAACCAGAGACTTCAGCTCAGAGTGGAAGCGTTTAATGTCACTAATACGCAACGCATGAACGCTCCAAATACTGGCAGCCGTACCGGATTCGGAATCGGACTCGATCCGTCGACTTTCGAACTGGACGACATCCCGGTGAACTGGATGAGGTTTGTAAGCATTCAGGGAGCGCCGCGCGTAATGCAGTTCGGCATCCGTTATTCCTTCTAGCCTGAGCTTTGCTCAAACAATAGAATAGCGGGCTGGGGCAATGCTTCAGCCCGCTTTTGTTTCTGCACTTGGATACAGTCAGTACCGTCCGCGGTAGCGGATGGGTGCATGCGCAGCCTTTTTGGATGGGAGCCTACGGCGTACCCATCCGCTACCGCGGACGGTACTGACTGTATCCAAGTAAGAATCTGGTTTTGGAGGACAAGCGATGAAACTGTTGGTCCTTTCCTTCTTACTATTGCTCTTTCTCTGCCACTCGAGTTTCGCTCAGGGCGGAGGAAATATACTTTATGGGGACATGAAGGTTGATGAGAGCAAGGCAAATGGTGTTACGAGGCTCAGTTATGACGTTATTCTCTACACCTTGTCCCGAACGGTAATTGCACGCCAAACAGTAACCGCCACCGGCCGCTATCGCTTTAATAATTTACCAAACGGCATATACGACCTTGTGGTGGAATTCGAGAATACCGAGGTCGCGCGCATCCGCGTCGAGCTGGTCTCAGCGCTTCCCACCGATCTTCGTCAGGATATTAATCTCGAGTTACGAGCTTCGGGAGGCTCCTCGACAAAAGCGGCTTCAGTTAGTGTCGAGGACTACTACCAGCGCACGCCGCCAAACCAGAAGTTGTTTGAGAGAGCCCAGGCAGCGACCGATAAGAAGAAGTATCTGGAAGCAGAAGGCCTATTCAACGAACTCGTCACCAGCGACTCGAAAGACTTTCAAGCCTGGACCGAGCTGGGCACCGTTTACCTTCTCGAACAAAAACTACCTGAGGCCGAGAAGGCATATTCCACCGCTGTCGATATCAGGCCGAAGTTTTACCTCGGCCTGATGAATCTCGGTAGATTGCGCATGATGGAAAAGAACTACGAAGGCGCCATCGAGCCGTTGACTGCCGCTTTAACTGTTAACGCAACGTCTGCCGATGCGAATTATTACCTTGGCGAAGCTTATCTCCAGATCAAAAAGGGCTCGAAGGCAGTTGTTTATCTCAATCAGGCAATCAAGCTCGATCCGGTTGGCAAAGCCGACGCGCACCTGCGTCTCGCTACGCTCTACAACGCCGTGGGAATGAAAGATAAAGCTGTCATCGAGTACGAGGAGTTCTTGAAGAAGAAACCCGACTATCACGATGCGAAGAAATTGAAAGATTACATCGAGGCCAATAAACCCAAAAACTAATGTTGCAGCTCATCACGACTGTCGTCATTCTCGGCGCGACTCTGATCGATGGTTCCGGTCGCGCTCCTATCAGAAACTCCGCCGTTATCATTAAAGGCGATTCCATTGTTGCCGTGGGCCGTCGCGGCCGGGTGAAAGTGCCGTCCGATGCTCGTGTGATCGACGGGCGTGGCCTCGTGCTGGCTCCGGGCTTCATCGATGCTCATAACCACTCGGACCGTGGTTTCACATCTGATCCATCTGCTGCTTCACAAGTTTCACAGGGCATCACGACTGTAGTCATCGGACAAGATGGTGGCTCGGCCTTTCCGGTGGCCCAATACCTCGCCGGTCTCGATCGAGATCCGATCGCACTCAACGTGCTCACTTTTGTTGGACACGCGACGGTCCGATCCGCAGTAATGGGCGAAGACACGAACCGTCGCGCCACGCCTGCCGAGATTGAAACAATGAAGCAGATGGTGGAGCAGGCGATGCGTGATGGCGCTGTTGGTCTCTCGACCGGACTCGAATACGAAACGGGGAAACCAGCATCGACCGAAGAGATTGTTGCGTTGGCGCGTGCTGCGAGTGCATCTGGAGGGATCTACATCAGCCACATTCGCGATGAGGCTGATAAAACCTTCGAAGCGTTGGACGAAGCGATTCGCATCGGCAGGGAAGCGCGCCTCCCGGTCCAGATTTCGCACATCAAGTTGGGAAGTGTTGCTGTTTGGGGACGAGCAGAGGAGGCAGTCGCGCTCATTAATAAGGCGCGTGCTCGCGGTCAGGATGTTACGGCTGATTGTTACCCCTACGAAGCGTGGAGCTCGACGATCAGAGTGCTGATTCCGAGTGGACGTCATGATGATCCGGTGGACGTAGCGCGCGGGCTCGCCGATGTTGGTGGACCAGCGAACGTCACGATTGTCAGTTGCAGGGCGCATCCCGATTACGAATTCAAGAACATGGAAGAGATCGCGAAACGTGAAGGAATAACTCCGGTCGCGCTCTACATGAAGATTGTGCGTGATGGTGGCGCGGGTGTGGTGTGCCATTCGATGAAGGAGGGGGATATCAGCACGTTCTACCGGCAGCCGTGGGTGATGGTGAGTAGCGACGGTGGCATTGGGTCGCGTCACCCGCGCGGTGCGGGAACATATCCGCGTGTGTTGGGTCGCTTTGTTCGTGAGCAACACTGGCTCGGATTGCCCGAAGCGATCAGGAAAATGACGTCGCTCCCTGCCCAGCGTTTTCAGCTTAGTGACCGCGGACTAATCCGTGCGGGCTTCAAAGCCGACCTGGTCCTGTTTGACGCCAACACCATCATCGATCGCGCCACCTTTCAGCAGCCCGAATTAACTGCCACCGGTATTAAGCGTGTGTTCGTAAACGGCAAGGAAGTCTGGACCGACAACGCCGCAACGGGCCAACGCCCCGGTCGCGCCCTTCGCCACAAAAGATCTAGCCACAAAAAAGCACAAAAAGCACAAAACAGAAAATCAGTTCATTTCATCTTGTGGCTTTTGTGCTTTTTTGTGGCTAGATCTTTTTAGTGCCTTTTTGTGGCTGTTTATGAGTCACAAATTTCGTCACTCTACCTCGGCAAGTCCGCATTTTCCTCAGAAATCCATTTCGGCATGAGTCTTGAGACTGGTGTCTACCGTGCTGGTTTTTGGTGCACGGGTTTGACGCAATGTCATTAATTATTTCGGTCATCGGATTCGCCGCTCTCGCCATGATAGTCCACGAATTGGGCCATTTGCTGGCGGCGCGTTTATGCAAAGTCCCGGCGTCAGAGTTGGGACTCGGAATGGGTCCTCGGCTCGCCGGATTTCGTCTCGGCAGTATTCGCTTCAACCTGCGCGCGATACCCGTCGGATCGTTTGTGATGCTTGATGGCGCCAGCCTCAAAGAGAAGTCAGTACGCGCTCAACTCCTGGTCCATCTCGGTGGAGTTATCTTCAATATTGTTGCCGGTCTCCTCACGTATGGAACGACCTTCGGCTGGTTGAATTTCCTCCTCGCAGCCGGCAACATCCTCCCTCTTTATCAGCACGACGGTTGGAAGTGTGGTGTGGTGATCATGCGCGCGTTGTTGCGCCGCGATAGTCAACCCGCGGAACGCGCCTTTACTTTCTCGGGTGGCTTCGTGAGCCTGCTGATCGCCTGGGCCGTGGTGCGAGCGTTTATCTAAAGCCAAAAGGCACATAAAGCACAAAAGGCACAAAAAAGCACGAGCGATCCAAAACCGGATCGCTCGTGCTTTTCTTGTTATGTGCCTTTTGTGGCTTTACTTGGATTTGAAGTAAGCGTCGAGATGAGAGCCATCCAGCGCAGTCATCCTTACCTGATAGCATTTACCGGGTGGCTTCGGTGTCTGCCAGTTCTGGATAAACTGCGCTCCGGTCGTATCGTAACGCAGGCTCGTCCCTCCGGTTGTTGTGAAGTCAACCTCAGTAGTGACACCGGAGGACGAACAAGGTATTTCCGCAACCGCGAATCCTTGAACATCCGTCACCGCTTTCTTCTCAACGCCATTGGCGAAGATGTTGAACTTCAGCGGTACCGTTTGCCCACCCTTGATTGAATTCCAAACGATTGTCAGGTTGCTCATGTCAACCGGCTGATAGAAGCCCATCAAAGTCCAGGCTCCAATCGTTAGCGTTCCGTTCCCAAATGTGATGTTGTAATTCGTGCTCGTCACGCCACTGGGCACGATTGTGTAAGTACCTGCGGGCGTGCTTGCGTTGTAGGGAACAGTGTTATTTAACGCGTCTTTGAGCGTGAATGTTAACGTCCCCGTTAGATTGCCAACGCCCTCACCGGAAGCGAATGCGTTGAAAGAGGCAGTGAGCGTAGCCAGTGGACTTCCAAATAGGAAACTCTTGTTGTCTGCCGTGATTGCCAATGCTTTGCGTGTGATATGACCCGCACCGCTGGCGCTTGTTGGCAGATTGTAATTGTTCAGGTTGGTGCCGGCTCCTGATGAGAAGTCACCGCTCACGAGAGTTGTGCTTACGTTGCTCGCGGTGGCGACATCCTTGGTGTTGTAGGTTCCGGTAGCTTTAGTGACTGTAATACTTTGACCTGCAACTAAGTTGCCGATAGAGAAATTCGCCGGCGTCAGTGTTGCGGTTGTGTTGGCATCATAGACCTTCGTTGGATCACCGACGATCGATGCGCTCAGAGGGCGCTTGTCGATGGTGAAGGTCACCTGAGTGGCGCTGCTGCCGTTGTGGTTGGCATCGCCAGCATAAGTGGCATCAGCGGTAGCCGTGCCAGCGTTGGTGTTGTTGCCATAGGTGACGGTCACTGAGACGTTCAGACTACCTGCGCCTGTTGCTGTGGCGGTGCACGGAGTCTGTGGAGTGCCGTCGTAGGTGACGTTTGTCGGACAGTTGATGCTGGTGGTTGAACCAGCCTTGTCGATGGTGAAGGTCACTTGAGTGGCGGTGCTGCCGTTGTGATTGGCATCGCCAGCATACGAAGCATCAGCGGTGGCCGTGCCTGCATTGGTGTTGTTGCCGTAGACGATGGTGACCGAGACGTTCAGACTACCTGCACCTGTAGCTGTGGCGGTGCACGGAGTCTGCGGAGTGCCGTCATAGGTGACGTTCGTCGGGCAATTGATCGTAGTAGTTGAACCAGCCTTGTCGATGATGAAAGTCACTTGATTGGCGGTGCTGCCGTTGTGGTTGGCATCGCCAGCATAAGTGGCATCAGCGGTTGCTGTGCCCGCGTTGGTGTTGTTGCCGTAGGTGACGGTCACTGAGACGTTCAGACTACCTGCGCCTGTTGCTGTGGCGGTGCACGGAGTCTGCGGAGTGCCGTCGTAGGTGACGTTCGTCGGGCAATTGATCGTAGTAGTTGAACCAGCCTTGTCGATGATGAAAGTCACTTGATTGGCGGTGCTGCCGTTGTGGTTGGCATCGCCAGCATACGAAGCATCAGCGGTGGCCGTGCCAGCGTTGGTGTTGTTGCCGTAGACGACGGTGACTGAGACGTTCAGACTACCTGCACCTGTTGCTGTGGCGGTGCACGGAGTCTGCGGAGTGCCGTCGTAGGTGACGTTCGTCGGACAGTTGATCGTAGTAGTTGAACCAGCCTTGTCGATGATGAAAGTC
>JBKPPU010000332.1:0-13094 GCA_046733695.1 Acidobacteriota bacterium | reverse complement strand
GTTCCACATGATGAGGATGAAGAACCTTTCTTGAGTTTACAAGAATACTGTCAGAGGGAATCTTCACTGTCAACGCCAGGCTGCGCACCCACCCGCTACCGCGAGGTGGTTCTGACTGTGCCCAACAGAGGTCGCACTTGGATAACGTCAGAACCACCTCGCGGTAGCGGGTGGGTGCGCAGCCTTATCGATTCTCAGAGTGGCGCTTCGCGATGAAGAACGAAATCACCGTCGAATAGATCAGACCAAAGACGAGCGCGAACAAAAACAAGCCCATAAACGCCCCGGCGATCTGTGACGTTGGCGCATTCCCAGCGCCCGGTTCAACTGCCAACCATTTTGTTCCGATGACCGCGAGGACGATCGCGAAGAAGATCGACAGCGCCACGCCGTAGATAAACGAGATACCGAAGCCCGTCTGTATCCCTTCTTTAAACGACAGTCGCTCACCCTTCTCGCGCTCGACTGCCTTGATGCCGAGATAGATCATGATGAACTGAAGGACATTGAAGACGATTGGCGTGCCGGGTACATGGACGAATGAAGCGGGATTGGTGACCGCGTAGTGAACAACAAGCACCCAGACCACCGCGCCCGCCGTGATCATCAGTCCGTATTTGAGAAGTGTTTTCATAGAATCTGTGTGATCTGTGGATTACTCCCACGCGGGCTTATCATCCCAATAAGGCGCCCACGCAAGCGTAACAAGTTTGATAGCAATGTTTGCTTTAGTCGGTTTTAGACTGACCTTCTCGAGCTGTTCTGTTTGCGGATCGAAAGAACGTTCGAGAGTCGCTGTTTCCGACTGAAAATCCGCTTCCAGATCCGCGAGCTTTTGCGAGATGACCGTGACGTTCTCTTCAGCACGATCGACATCCTGTGATTCTTTCATCGATCTGCCCACGCCGCGTACTGCCGTCGTTGCTCGCTCAAGTGTCGTGAGGCTCGCTCGCTTTCGTCCCAGGAACGACGAAAGCAACGTCGCACCAAAAGAGATCGCCGTCTGCATTTTCTGACCTTTCGCCTCCTCCGCCTCGCGTGCGACCGCCTGTTCGGCACGACGCTTTCGCTCTTCCAGTTGCTCCAGCTTCGGCGCGTACTTGCGTCGCAGTTTTTCTACCTCTTCATCGCGTTGCTCTCGTCCGAGCTGTTGCAAACGCACGCGAAAGTCGCGTTCGCTCTCACCCGGATTCGAGACGATATCGAGCGTCGGACTCTCGAGCAGTTCCAATCGCTGGTTTCGATAAAGCCAGCTCGCGAGATCCTTGCGCCAGCTTGCGTAACTCTTCGCTTTGGTCGCGTCACCAGGTACTTCAACGAACTGCGCTCCAGGCTGTGCTTCGGATTCGAGATCTTCGACAGGTAGATCCAAGGTGGCGGCTGTGCTCCAGTCGATACTCACCGGCCCATCATTGAACGGGCAGAGCAGCGTGACTTGCTGGGTCATGTCGAGTGTTTTTGAATCGCTATAACGAATCTCCGCCGCACCGAGGAGAGCTGGATGATAAGTCAACTTCGCATTCGCATCGCCAGAGGCACGGACCGGAATGTAGTACTGCGTTATATCAGGCGGAAGGAGCGAACGCTCAGTCTTTGTCGCTGCACTCGCAACCAGCGGCGGCGCTGTAGCAGAAACAACAGGAGCCGGAGCAGTGGCGGTCTGCTTCACCGGGTCCATCAGCAACTTAATCTGTGCGCGCGTTAGTGGACCACGCAAGTACGACAGAGCCCAACGTGTTTCGAACAGCTCAGGCGCATCATCGTGTACGTTGTTCATGAGAAAGACACGCTTATCCAGACCCGCGAGCTGTTGTTCCATCGCCTCCTTGTCAAACTTCTGGCCCGTGCCTGCGGCGATACCTTCAAGCCCTTCGAGCACTCGCGCTTTGTCGCGTTCTGTTTGCAAGCGACCGATAAACCACGTGCCTGTGTTCGCGAGTCCCTTGTAATCGAGATCGACCGGATTCTGTGTTGCGAGAACTACACCGAGGCCAAACGCTCGTCCCTGCTTCAACAACGTCAACAGCGGCAGCTTCGACGGCGGATTGGCGACGGGCGGAAAGTAACCAAAGATCTCGTCCATGTAGAGAATCGCGCGCAGGCTCGTCGTGCCCGACTGTGTTCGCATCCACCCGAGCACCTGATTCAACAGCAACGACACAAAGAACATGCGCTCAGCGTCGCCGAGATGCGCGATCGAAAAAATCGAGAGACGCGGTTTACCGCTTTCCGTGTGGAGAAACTTCGGAATGTCGAGTGCTTCGCCTTCCATCCAGCTCGCAAAACTCGGCGACGCGAGCAGATTGTTGAGCGCCATCGCGAGTTGAAAGCGATCGTCGGCGGGGAAGAACGAATCAAGATCCATCACGCCGATCTTTGTTATCGAAGGTGATTGAACTTTTTGAATTAACGCAGCAATGTCGAGATCTTTTCCCGCTGACCACTCCTGGTTGAGAATGTTTGACAACAGGATGTGTTCGCGGCTGCGCACGTGATCGGCTTCGATGCCGGCGAGCGCGAGCAGCCCCGTGACGGTCGTGTTAATGCGTTCACTGAGTGATTCGTTGTCCTGCCTGATCGCTTCGGGCGGCGCCGCGAATGATTTGAGAATTGAAACGGGCAGGCCCGCGTTGCTGCCGGGTGTGTAGATGCGAAAGTCGGCGGCGTCCTGGAGGCGTTTAATGCGAGCGCCGTCTTCGCCCCACTTCGCGAGACCTTCTTTCCAGAGTCTCGCTTGTTGCGCCGCGTCGACGCCTTCCTCGACCCACGGCGCGAAGTCCTGCGGCGCGAGATTCGGGAAGGTGAGCAGGAGATTACAAAGATCGCCTTTCGGATCGATGATGATTGCCGGGATGCTGTCGATGGCGGCTTCTTCGAGAAGCGAAATGCAGAGGCCGGTTTTGCCACTGCCCGTCATGCCGACGCAGACTGCGTGCGTGACTAGATCCTTCGAATCGTAGAGCAGTAGATCGTCGTTTGATTTATTCTTGCCGAGATAGAAGACGCCGAGTTTTTCGAATTCCTGCATCGCTTTTAATCCCTCTATAATTGGACAGGATTACAGGATGATCAGAATTTACAAGATTCAATCCTGTACATCATGCAAATCTTATTAATCCTGTCCCCCTTTTTGCACTGCAAATAGTCGCCACTCGCCACACTCAGCCAGCATGTGAACGCCACGTTCGTCAAATCGAATCCCCGAGCCGGCCACAAGATCTTTTACGGTGCTGGAGACGAGTACTTCACCGGGTTCAGCTTCGTTGGCGACGCACACACACATCTGAGCCGCGGTGCCCGACACCTGGCTATCGATGATCTCACACTCGCCCGTGTGAAGACCGGTACAGGTTTGCACGCCGAGCCGCGAAGCGTACTCGGTGATTGCAGTAGCACAACGAATTGCGCGTGCCGGCCCGTCGAAGATCGCGAGCAGACGATTCTCGAGGATGTCGATTTCGCGGCCACGGAACCACTCAATCTCTTTCGTAATGTGCGCGTGCAAGCGACGCCACCATTCGGCCCAACGCTCCGGTCCGAGTCTCTCGACCTGCTCTCTGATGCCGACCAGTCGCGCGACCATCACAGTTGCCAACACTGTATCAGGCTCGATCCGGTGTCGCACTCCAGTCAAAAACTCTTCGACTTCATCAAGAATCGCATCCTGATCGCCGACGAAGGGAAGATGATCAACGCCCGGAAACTCGACAAACTTCGCGCCCGGTATGCGATCTGCCACGAAGCGTCCTTCTTCGACTTTCAAACACTGATCTTCAGCGCGATGAATGACGAGCGACGGTACGCGTATCGACGGTAACACATTGCGCACGTCGATTTCGGCGTTCATCTGTGTAAGCGCGACGGCGGCGCCCGGACTCGCGCCCATGCGCAGGTAAGTGGCCCACCAGTCACGAAACTCCGGATCGTCAGAAACACTAGGCGCGCGTTCGTCAATCCCGACTGGTCCACCCCACTGCTTCCGCATCACCTCGAAAAACTGTTCGCGTTGTTCCGCGGACGGCCCCCATGGATACTCGGCATCGCGAATTCGTTTTGCGTATGTGCCGATCATCACGAGCGCGAGCGTTTTCTCAGGATAGGTGGCAGCAAAAAGACTGCACATTGGACCGCCTTCGGAAACACCGCAGAGCGCGGCACGTTCAGAACCGACTGCGTCCATCACGGCGCGGACATCGTCCATGCGCTGCTCGAGTGTCGGTAGCTGATTGATGGGAACGCGATCGGAGAGACCGGTGCCGCGTTTGTCGAAAAGAATCAGACGCGAGAACGATGCGAGACGGTGAAGGAAGCGCGCGAAACTCGGCTCGCGCCAGAAGTATTCCATGTGCGACACCCACCCCATTACGAAGACGAGATCGAGTGGTGCGTCGCCGATCACCTGGTAAGCGATGTTCACGTCGCCGCTTCGTGCATACTTCGTTTCGGGTGGACCCAACCAACTTTGTAATTTTGGCTCGGGTTTGTGGATGACTTGCTCAGGCGTAACGCCAATCACGTGATCGTCATCGCGTTCGACGACGATTCTCGCTCGTGTTCGTTCACGGACGATCACGCTTTCCTCGTCGCCGCCGGTTGTTCTGACGTCTGCGACAAAGCGATAGCCGCGCTTCGGAACGGTCTGAATGTACGGTTCGCCTTCCTTACCTTCGCCGAGTGCCTTTCGCAGGATGGAAATGTTTTGTGCGAGGTTGTTCTCCTCGACGAAGCTGTCGGGCCACACCTGTTCCATTAGCTCTTTCTTGGTCAAAACGTGGCTCGAGTTTTCGAGCAGCACGAGGAGGGTATCAAACACCTTCGGAGTCAGCGACACCTCTCGATTGTCTTTAAAGAGAAGCCGCTCACCCGCGTCAACCCGAAAGCCGTCGAATAAATAGAAGCGTCGATTCATAAAAAAGTGGATCCGCGTTTATCCGGGTAAATCCGCGGCCCTTCAAAACTCTTTCAAAACAATCTCATAGCCAATTCAGGATTCTCTAAATACGGAAGCACATTCTGCCCCGTATCTTCCCTGCACACTCACACAGCACCCGACGAACTAACCAGATTATTTAGGAGGATTTGCAATGAATACAAGTGAAAAGCACGCCGTGGTGCTTGGTGGAAGTCTCGCGGGGCTGTTAGCGGCACGCGTTTTGGCCGACCATTTTGACCGCGTAACCCTGATCGAACGCGACGCTTACGCCGAAAACTGCGAAACGCGCCGCGGCATCCCGCAAGCCAACCATGTGCACGGTTTGCTCGCGCGAGGACGACAGATTCTCGAAGAACTCTTCCCCGGAGTGCAGGACGAAATGATCGCGGCCGGTGCGCCGGTCGTCGATATGGCGAATGAAATTGCGTGGTTTACGCGCGCTGGTTGGGGCGTCAGATTCCCATCCGAGTTCCAGGTGCTGGCGTTTACGCGGCCGCTGCTCGATCTGTACGTGCGGCGTCGCCTCAGCCAGAATCCGCGAGTCAGGATCCTGGACAACACTGACGTGTTGCGCCTGATCCACGGCACTTCGAAAGATCACGTCGCAGGCGTGCTCATTTGCCCGCGCAACTCAGAGACGGATCGCAGAGTTGCAAAAGAACTGCACGCACATCTGGTCGTCGACGCAACCGGTCGCGCCTCGCGCGCACCGCGCTGGCTCGGCGATCTCGGTTACGCCGCGCCCGAAGAAACGATAATCGATGCGCACCTCGGTTACGCCAGCAGGCTGTTTCGCATTCCGGAAACGTTTAGCGCCGACTGGAAATGTGTGTTCATCCAGTCTGCGCCACCTGAGAGAAAGCGCGGGGCACTGCTCTTCCTAGTTGAAGGCAACCGGTGGCTGGTGACGTTGACGGGCGGTGGTGGCGACTACCCACCCAGTGATGACGCCGGTTTTCTCGAGTTCACGCGTAGTCTTCCCGTTTCGACAATCTACGATGCGTTACGAGCGGCCGAGCCGATCTCGCCGATTAAGACTCACCGCGCCACACAGAATCGAGTGCGCCGCTTCGACCGCACAAAGCTGCCGCACAACTTCCTGCTCCTGGGCGATGCGGTTTGCGCCTTCAATCCCGTTTACGGCCAGGGCATGACGATCGCGTCACTCGGCGCGGTCGCGTTACATCAGAATCTGATCAGGCAACACCGGCTACACCCCGATGGAAGTTTTGCCAGTCTATCACGTCGTTTTCAAAAGCAACTCGCAAAAGTGAACGAGGCGCCGTGGATGCTCGCGACCGGTGAAGACTATCGCTATCGCGAGACGGAAGGCGGAGCGCCGACTGCGATGAACCGGTTCATGCATCGCTACATGGACCAGGTAATCCATCTCTCGACGCATTCAGTGACTGTGCGTCGTGTGTTGATGCGAGCCTTCAACATCCTGGTGCCACCGACCGCGCTGTTCCATCCACGCGTTCTGTTCCGCGTACTGGGCCACGGATTGTACGGATCCGTGAAAATCGATTTACACCGATCGGTAACATCTGCGGCCCACCCCAAGACAGCGCATTGGAGACAACATGAAAACACGAACTGAGATCACAGTCGAAACAGAAAGATTAGTGATCGTCAACCGCCGACGGAGACAAGCATGGTGTTCGGCGTGCGGACGCCATGTTGAGATGTTGAACGTCGACGACGCCGCGATTTTTGCCCACGTCAACTCCCGCACGATTTTTCACTGGGCCGAGTCCGGAGTGGTGCACTCGAGTGAGACGCCGGAAGGATTGCTGCTCATTTGTCCCCATTCACCCACATTCTCTTGAAAGGAGAACCGCCATGAAGACCGCCCAGAAAATCAAAATGATCCCCATGCTCTTGCTGCTTTGGGCTCTGCCCATGTCAATGCTGCCACGCGTGACTGCCCTGAATGCGACGCCGCGCGCGACAGCACCAGCAAGCCGTGTTGTCATTGCGCAACACTGACAAGAAAGCTTCCGTGTTGCGAATGAATCTCGTCGGAGCCGCTCAGCTCGGATCTTTCGGGCACCGCATTTCTCACCAAGATCGAAGCAACCGTCTCGAATAACACTGTTCCGAAGATTCTTTATTCAACTACGTTTGGTGGACCAAGAGCGAAAGCTGAGGCAATCGCGCTCGATGCACGTGGGAATGTCTATCTCGCAGGCACAACAGCCGACGGACTAACAACCAGCGTTGGCGCCTTTGATACCACGTTCAATGGTGGCGCAAACGATGCTTTTGTTGCGAAGTTCAGCTCGACCTTCAACGACACGACCGACGATCGGAATTTTCAACCCGAACACCGGAACGATGTCACTGAATAATACGAACTCGTCTGGCAACGGCATCGGAGATATCGTGTTCAGCTTTGGAGTGAACGGCGATATTCCGCTAGCCGGCGATTGGGACGGCAAACCTTCAGTGCCGTAACCAGCAGCAGTTGGCAGCGGACAGGAGCAGGACTGGATCTTGACCTGCTCCTGCTTACTGCCTCTGCCTACTGTTCATTCGGTTGCTGAGTTTGATTGACCAATCCAGACAGTCTTGATGTTCACGAACTCGCGGATTCCAAATTCCGCGAGTTCGCGACCATATCCCGAATGCTTCACGCCTCCGAATGGTAGTCGCGGATCGGATGCGACCATCCCGTTAATAAAAACTGCGCCCGCCTCGAGTTCGTCGATGAACTTCGCTTGTTCCGCGGCGTCGTTGGTCCAGGCTGCAGAACCGAGTCCGAAGGGAGTTGCGTTCGCGATACTGATTGCTTCGTCGATTCCCGACACGCGGAAGAGCATCGCCACTGGACCGAAGATCTCTTCGCATGACACCGGCGCGCTACGATCAAGATCGACGAGCACTGTCGGTTCGAAGAAGTTTCCACGCCCTTCGATCTTCTTCCCGCCAGTCAACACGCGCGCACCACTCGCAACAGCTTTCTTCACCTGCTCGTCCAGGTCGTTGACGATCTGCGGTGTCGCCAATGGTCCAATCTCAACTGTTTCGTCCGTCGGATCGCCGATCTTCAGCGCGCGCATTTCCTCGACGAATCGCTTTTCGAAGTCGTTATAAATTTTATCGGCGACGATGAAGCGCTTGGCTGCAATGCAGGATTGGCCGTTATTGATGGTGCGCGCTTTCACCGCAGTCGTGACGGCTTCATCGAGATTCGCGGAAGGCATGACGATGAACGGATCACTGCCGCCGAGTTCCAGCACAGTTTTCTTGATCTGTTTTCCCGCAGTCGCTGCAACGCTGCGACCGGCCGGTTCGCTGCCGGTCAAAGTCGCCGCGACCACGCGCGGATCGTTCAGTATTCCTTCAACGGCCTCCGACCCGATCAGCAAGGTTTGAAATGCACCTTTGGGAAAGCCCGCGAAGATCTCTTCGATAGCGAGTGCACACTGCGGCACGTTAGACGCATGCTTCAGCAATCCGACGTTTCCGGCCATGAGTGCCGGAGCCGCAAATCGAAATACTTGCCAGAAGGGAAAGTTCCACGGCATCACAGCGAGTACTGGCCCGAGCGGCTGAAAGTGCACGTAACTCTTTTTTGCGTTCGTCTCAACGATCTGATCCGCGAGATGATGCTCGGCGTTCTCCGCGTAATAACGGCACACCCACGCGCACTTCTCAGCTTCAGCAATCGCTGCTTTTAGCGGCTTTCCCATTTCGAGAGTCATGATCTTCCCGAAATCATGTTTCCTCGTTTCGAGAATCTCCGCCGCGCGCATCATTAGCGGCTTGCGATCAGCAAATGTCGTCCGCATATAAGTGCGGTATGTGTCTGCGGCGAGCTGAAGCTTTTCTTCGATCTGCTCGGCCGTTAAAGCGGTAAAAGTTTTCAGAATTTCGCCCGTTGCCGGATTAATTGAAGCTATAGACATGATGAAATGATTATAGTTTTCAACCTCTTTCAGACCTAACAAGACCTCTTGTGATTTTTGTGCTTTTTTGTGGCACCATTTACTTATGGATAAGCCCCAACTCGATAAATTCGGCGTTGCTGCCGCGTTGCAGGAGATCGCCCAGATGATGGATCTCAAAGGCGGCAAGAATCGCTTCAAAGCCAAAGCCTACAACGCCGGCGCGCGCGCGATTCAGGCGGTCGCGGATCTCGATCGACTTGTGCGCGAAGACCGTCTCACGACACTGCCACGCATCGGCGACGCACTCGCATCGCAGATCAAACAACTCTATCTCACCGGCGAGTCGTCAGTTTTGAAGGAGCTGCGGAAAGAGTTTCCGGCAGGAATCGTCGAGCTCTCATCCGTGCCGGGTCTGAGCGTCCAGAAGATCACGTTTCTCCAGGAACAGTTGGGCATCACCTCGATCGCGGAGCTGAAGGCAGCGGCCGAAGCGGGCAAATTGCGCGAGTTGAAAGGCTTTGGACCAAAAACTGAAGAGCGCCTGCTGAAGCAACTCGCCACTCCCGTTCAGAAGCCAAAGCGTCGTTTGCATCTGCATCATGCGTGGAACACTGCGGATCAGGTAGTTGAATATCTCAAAACGATCGATGGCGTCGTTGAGGTGAGTGTGGCTGGATCGTTGCGACGATGGGTAGAGACGATCGACGTTATCGACATCGTCGCCGGCACAGACGATCCACAAGTCCTAATCGAGAAGTTTTTGCAGTTTCCTCTGATCCTCTCGAGTCATATTGAAGACGAGAACACGTGTGTCGCCCAGTTTGGCGATGGTGCACAAGTTTGGCTCACCGCCGTGCCGCCGAAGGATTTTGGCATTACGTTGTTCGTCAAGACCGGTTCGCAGTCACACCTTGAAAAAGTGCAGGCGTACGCAGAACGAAAGAAGATCAGTTTCGCGCGACTGCCGCGCAGCGAAGAACAGCTCTACAAACGTCTCGGCATGGCTTACATCCCGCCCGAGTTGCGCGAAGACGCCGGGGAGATTGAAGCTGCACTCGCCGGGAAGCTTCCGGAAGATCTCGTTACTGAAGCCGACATCAAAGGCATAGTCCATGCCCATACGACTTATTCCGACGGCATTCACACGCTCGATGCGATGGTGCGCGGCGCCGAAGCGATGGGCATGAAGTACATCACGATCACCGATCACTCGCCGACCGCCATTTATGCGAACGGGCTCAATGTCGACAGGTTGAAACGACAGTGGGACGAGATTGACGAGCTTCAGGAGCGGGTCTCGATCAAGATCCTGCGTGGCACCGAGTCAGACATTGTTGCCAGCGGTAATCTCGATTACCCCGACGATGTGCTCGAGAAGTTTGACGTGATCGTCGCGAGCATTCACGCGCGCTACAAGATGGATGCGGCGAAGATGACGCAGCGAATCACTTCTGCGATGCGCCAGCCGGTATTCAAGATCTGGGGACACGCACTCGGACGACTGCTGGAACGGCGGCCCCCGGTCGAGTGTGACGTCGAGCGAATCCTGGATGTGATTGCGGAGTCGAAGGCAGCGATTGAAATCAACGGCGATCCTTACCGTCTCGATCTCGAGCCGCGCTGGGTACGCGAAGCGCGAAAGCGAAAGATCAAGTTTGTAGTTTCAACCGACGCGCATTCAGTCAAAGCGATGAACAATGTGAAGTACGGTGTCGCGATGGCGCGCCGCGGCTGGGTCACACGCAACGAAGTCCTCAACACACTTAACACCACCGCCTTCGCAAAGGCTGTCAAGCCTGTTTAGTCCACAGATTACGCAGATTCCACAGAAATGAATCAGTGTAATCTGTGGATGGATTTACGTTTTTGCATGTCGCAGGTTGGCGGCAGATTCGGATTCTTCGTTTCGTAGTTTTTGATTTCCTGATCAAACTTTTCTTTAGCCCTATCGCGCAGGTCGTCGCCGAATAGCTTTGCGTTTCCGGTTTCTTTACTTACCTGCGCGCGCAATTTACGAGCAGCCGCGGTTATCTTTTCACCAAGATCACGATCCAGGTCGATGATGTAAATCTCAGTCGTGCCGCGCGACGGGACTAAAGTGCGAAAGGGAATTCCCGCCCGTTCGAGTTCAGTCGAAAGGTTGACGAGATTCCTCGCACCGACTCGCGGGCGCAACACGTAAAGGTCTACCGGGCCTTTCGGTTGCGGATGAAAGTAGATGACATACTTTTGCGCGGCGTCGCGTCCCATTCGCGACAGGACGTAGCGCAGTGACTCCTCGTCACCTCTGACGCGCAGCAACACGGAATGTTCTGCGCCATCACTCCACGCTCCAAGGGCGCGAAAAGCAGTGATTCGCGAACGCACGACACAACCGAGATTGACAGCCTGGTTCACCAGCTTCGTTTCTTCGGGAGAGTTCATGCCAGCGATGGCCTGTTCGAGCTTGAGATCGGTCTTTGTGTTTGGACTCACAATTCCAACGTTGAGTGGTTTCTGCGCTTGTTGTGCAGTGACGGCCGTGGTCCAGCCCAACAACAGCACGAGCACAAGCGATAATTGGTTCGTCTTCCTCATTAGTTTAGGCACCGGCCGGCCATGGTAGTTTTCCTTTTCCTCCGAACTCTTCATTCAGGTGAGCAAGGCGTTGTTCCAGGAAATATCTCGCTGTTGTGGGATTCTTCGCTTTGCCTCGTAACTTCGCACCCTTTGCCCACGTGGGCCAGGTCTCGATTACTGTTGCGTGCGCTCCCGACTCGGTGTGCATTTGACTTGCATGAAGAAGCAATCGCGATTCGAGCTCACGCGCTGTGTCCGCGGGCTTTGGTCCAAACTCCTTGCCGAGTTTGTTGGTTTGCAGCGAACCGTGATCGTCGAGAGCGTTGAGTAATTGTTTTGCGACCGGCGGAAGCTTCTTTAGTTGCCAGTCTTCGCGAGCGATGCCGATCGCGTAAATGTGTGGCCAGAGCTCGCGATGCACAAAGGTCACTTTGTTCGACACGAGTTTCATGATGAGTACGTCACTGTGATCTTCGAGCAGCTCTGAGACTGCAAATATCCGTTGCGCTGCTTTGTGGGACCACCACGATCCCGAAACCTTCTCGCCGGCGACGAGTGTCGCGACATTAGGAAGATTGGAATCAGACAACAGTAACAGTCCAAATTTCTCCAACTGTTGAAAAACTTCATCGAATTGTTTTTTCAAGCTGGCTGTCATTTCGCGCGATAGTAGCTTAGAATGAGGGCCAACCTTAATCCTCATCAAGGAGACAAATCAATGCGACGAAGAACCCTCACCGAACTCGCCACGAATCCCGATCTGATCTCAGGCATCTACAACTATTGCGATCGTTGGTGTGAACGGTGTCCTTTAACCTCACGTTGTCTGGTCTATGCAACCGAGCAGGAAGACAACGACGTGTTCGAAAACCACGACCTTCGTAACGAAGCTTTCTGGAAAAAGCTCGGTACGATTTTTCAGGAAACCCGCGAACTCATCGGCGAATGGGCCACAAATGCAGGCATCGATCTTACCGTGAACAAGGCCGACACTTGTCATAAACGCAAACGGCAGCTGGTCGATAATCATCCGTTGACGAACGCGGGAAAGAGGTATGCGAATGCCGCGAGCGACTGGTTTCGAGAGTTTGACCAGGTCATCGAAATTAGTGATTTGGGTGTGACCGACGCACGCGAGGTCATCCAGTGGTATCAGTACCAAATCGCGGTGAAGACGATCAGGGCGCTTTCCGGACAAAAGGAGGAGCTTGACTTCGAGCTTCCCAGCGATTCCGATGGCTCAGCAAAGGTGGCGCTGATTGGCATCGATCGTTCGATTGCGGCATGGCGGGTGATGCAGTTATCGTTGCCGGAACGCGAAGAGTCGATTGTGCCGTTGATGTTGCAGCTCGAGTTTTTGAGACGGCGGCTGGAAAACGGTTTCCCGGGAGCGCGGGCATTTGTCCGCCCAGGCTTCGACTAACTATTTAGACGCGGATAAACGCGGATTGAGAACGGATTCTATGGCTGACGATTGTCTGTTTTGTCGAATTGTGTCTGGTGAACTGCCGGCGACTGTAGTTTACGAAGACGAGAATGCGGTGGCGTTTCTCGATCATCGTCCGTTGTTTCCCGGACATACGTTGCTGGTACCGCGTCAACACGTTGAAACACTCGGCGAACTGCCGGTGAAACTCGTCGCGCCTTATTTCGAAGCGGCGCAACTACTTTCTCTTGCAGTTGAATCAGCGATGGATGCGGAAGGAACT
>JBKPPU010000331.1:0-5664 GCA_046733695.1 Acidobacteriota bacterium | reverse complement strand
AGCTTCGCTCGTACATCAAGTGGCAAACGCGGATCAGATCTTGTTTGGCTGTTTGCTCATCCATGCTTGTTTGCTGGACGTTCTCCGTCGTGGTTGAGTGACCGTGCTGTTTGAAGGCTGAGATAGAAAATACGATAGCGACTCCAAAGAAGTCGTCAGATCAACTGTCTTAACTTTTACTCCGCGTCGCGCAGTCAGTGAAACTGGAGCAAAGTTCAGCACTGCTTTAATGCCGGCGGACATGACCTGGTTGAGAACTCTTTGCGCCGCCTTTGCCGGAACTGCGATCACGATCACGTCGATCGCTTCGTCGCGAATCACGGCCGCGATCTCGTCGACGTCGTGAACTGCGAGCTTTCCGATATGTTGGTCAATCTTCTGGCGATCGTTATCAAACAACGCCACAACAGTGAAGTTTGATCTACCAAAGCCGTTGTAGTTCGCGAGGGCTGTGCCCAGTCGCCCGGCGCCGACGATGCCGACGCGGTGTGGACTATCGAGACCGAGGATCTTCGTGATGTGGTCGCGCAGGTCGTCAACGTAGTAGCCGACGCCACGGACGCCAAACTCGCCGAAGTAACCGAGATCCTTTCTGATCTGCGCGGAATTCAGGTTGAACTGTTCGGCAAGCGCCTGCGACGAGATTGTTTTAATACCGGCCGTGTGAAGCGCATTCAGGCAACGCAGGTAAACACTCAGGCGGCTGGTTGTCAGTTCTGATATTTTCTCGGACTTCATGAACAGAGCCAGTATAGCGCTAATACCGCAGATAGGTCATATAGGTCCTATAGGACGTATCGTTTTTTGCTACAATCCCGCCCGAAATGATTGCGCATCTCAGCGGCACACTGCTCTCTAAAGAACCGAACCAGGTTGTTGTTGACGTCAGCGGCGTTGGCTATGAAGTCAACATACCGCTCTCGACGTTCTACGACCTCGACGACGAGAAAACAAACGTTCAACTGCTCATCTATACACACGTAAAAGAAGACGCATTGCAGCTCTACGGGTTTAAGACTGCGAATGAACGAAAGCTATTCGTGAATTTCATTTCGGTCAGCGGCGTGGGTCCGAAACTGGGTATCGCGCTTCTCTCGCACATGAAAGCGGATGAACTGATCGAGTCGATCAAATCCAACAACCTCGCGCGACTTACGCAGATCCCCGGCGTCGGCAGAAAAACCGCCGAGCGACTCGTCGTCGATCTTCGCGACAAGATGACTCAGTTGTCACAAGAGCAAGTTGCCGAGCAAACAGGTGTGAGACAGGAACCTGTGCACGTCTCGTCTGAAGACTCTGTCCGCTCCGACGCCTTGTCTGCGTTGGTCAATCTCGGATACCAACGATCTGCTGCCGAAAAGGCCATCGATGCGGCGCTCAACGAAGGTGGTGATATAACAGTCGAATCAATTCTGAGACGTACTCTCAAAAAGTTAGCCAGAGTTTGAAAACACCATGCCTCCTGAGTCAATATCAGCGCGCATGAAAGACACCTTGCCCAACGACGAGGATCGTCAATTCGATCTGACACTGCGCCCAACTCGTATCGACGAATACATCGGTCAGCGCCAGGTCAAGGAGAATCTTCGCGTCTACATGAAGGCCGCGCGCAATCGTCGCGAAGCCCTCGACCACGTACTGCTTACTGGTCCGCCGGGCCTGGGCAAGACGACGCTCGCAAACATCATCGCGAACGAGATGAGGGCGGAGCTGAGATCGACTGCTGGTCCGGCAATCGAAAAAGCCGGCGACATCGCTGCCCTGCTCACCAACCTCCAGCAAGGCGACGTGCTTTTCATCGACGAGATTCACCGCCTGCTGCCGGCGCTCGAAGAAAAGCTCTATCCGGCGATGGAAGACTATCAACTCGATCTACTGATCGGTCAGGGCGCTGGTGCGCGCTCGATCAAACTCGAGCTTCCCAAGTTCACTTTGATCGGAGCGACGACTCGCGCCGGTCTGATCACTGCCCCGCTGCGTGGCCGATTCGGTATCGTCTTTCATCTCGACTTTTACCCGCACGAAGATCTCGAAGTCATCTGCAAACGCTCAGCGAATCTTCTCGCCGTTGAGATCGACGACGACGGCGCGCGTGAGATTGCACGTCGCTCACGGGGCACCCCACGCATCGTCAACCGCCTGCTTCGTCGCGTCCGCGACTACGCTGAAGTTGACTACGACGGTCGTATCAACAAGGCAGTCGCAAACGATGCGCTGAACCGAATGGAAGTAGATACGTATGGTCTTGATGAAATGGATCGCAAACTGCTGTTGACGATCATCGAGAAGTTCAACGGTGGGCCAGTGGGCTTGGGCACGATCTCGGCGTCGATTCACGAAGAGAAAGATTCAATAGAGGAGATTATCGAACCGTATTTGATCCAGATTGGATTTTTGGATCGCACCCCGCGCGGACGCCTGGCAACGCCGCTCGCTTACGAACACTTCGGTATTAAAACCCCCGGCGCAAAGATACCCAACCTGTTCGACCCCCGCTGAACCGCGCTAACCCGCGGCGAAATCAATGAAGCGTTTCACGTCATTCTCGCGTCACTCATTTGGCGTTCGTAACCGGTCGCCCTGGGGCTCGATGCTCGGCCATTCGCTGCACCAGTTTCACGAGAACGATCTATTCACATCCGCGGCAGCGATGAGTTACTTCGGCTTAATGGCGCTGTTTCCGGCTCTGCTTCTAATGTTCGCTCTGAGTAACAAGCTCGCCGCCGGGAGCCAACTACTTACACACGCAGTCGACGTATATCCCGGCTCGGCAAAATTCCTGCGTGAAACGATTGCAGCGTTTTCTGACCTCGGGTTGGGGGCAATTTTAACGTGCATCGTCATCGTGTTCTGGGCCGGGTCGTGGGTATTTGCCGTAATCGAAAGAGCACTCAATCGCATCTGGGGCGCGGTGTCGAGAACGTTCTTGCATGGAAGAGCGCTCACGGTGGGAATGGTTGGATTGGTTGGTCTGCTGCTCGCATCCTCAGTTTTCGTGACGTCAATACTGGTTGCGTTTCGTGAGATGGCAGCCAGCCTTTCACCGCGCCAACTTGAACGATATACGTTGCTCGCGTCGGTCGGCAGTGCTTTCTGGCAAGTGTTGTTTGCGGCAGTCAGTTATCTGGTGACGGTGGTGCTGTTTGTCCTCGTCTATCGCTTCATGCCGAAGGCCGAGGTCACGTTGCGCGACACTCTGCCGGGCGCGTTTTTGGCGGGCGTGTTATGGGAAATCGCGAAGTACGTTTTTGCGTCGAGCTTGAACTACTTTCATTATGACCAGATTTATGGCTCGGTTGGCGCTGTGGTTGCAGTGCTGACATGGAGCTACGTTTCGAGTCTGATCCTGCTCTATGGCGCGCAACTCACCGCAGTTTTTCATTACGAGCATCCTTCGGCGCCCACAGATAAACACGGATGAAAATTACGGATTTTGATTACGAGCTGCCGGGGGAACTGATTGCGCAAACGCCGCTGGCAGAACGTGATGCTTCCAGAATGCTCGTACTGGACAGGCGCGACCAGGAGTGGGCTGATTCGAGTTTTAAGGAGTTCACGCGTTATCTGCATCCTAACGATGTCGTTGTTGTAAATAATTCGCGTGTGATTCCGGCGCGTCTGACTGGCCAGCGTGAAGGATCGGGCGGCCACGTCGAGATCTTTCTCGTGCGGGAGATTGAAGGTAACCATTGGGAAGCGCTCGTTCGGCCCGGCGCGAGATTGAAAAAGGGCTCCCGTGCGAGCTTCGGCGAAGGCAAGCTGAGCGCGGAAATGCTGGACGAACCTGGTGCCGAAATACGCCACGTGCGTTTCCATTGCGATGGTTCTTTTGACGATGTGCTTGCAGAAATCGGCTCGACCCCTCTTCCGCCCTACATCAAGCGACCTTCAGGTGTTTCGAACACGGATCGCGAACGCTATCAAACCGTCTATTCCAAACAGCGTGGCGCCATCGCCGCGCCCACCGCCGGCTTACATTTCACTCCCGAGGTGCTGGCGCAAGTTGCCGAGATTGCGTCGATCGCAGAGGTCACTTTGCACGTCGGTTACGGAACATTTGAGCCTGTGCGTGTCGACGATGTGGACCAGCATTCAGTAAGCAGCGAATCCTTTGAAATTTCGGAATCAGCCGCACAGACAATTAACGAAGCAAGTGGGCGTGTCATTGCCGTGGGAACCACAACAATGAGAGCGCTCGAGTCTGCGGCGTCAGAGGATGGTCGTGTCGTCGCCGGCAAGGGCATTGCGAGTCTGACAATCAAACCGGGTTACAATTTCCGCGTTGCGGATGCCCTGTTAACCAACTTTCACCTGCCGCAATCTTCCCTCCTGATCCTCGTCAGCGCCTTCGCCGGACGCGAGTTTGTCCTGCGCGCGTACGAGCATGCAGTCTCCCAAAAGTATCGTTTCTACAGCTACGGCGACTGCATGCTAATACTGTAGGCGTTCGCCAAATGTCGATGGTAAACTAGGCTCGGTTTATGTCTCCCGAAGTAATAAGGTCATGGCAGTACTAAAGAAATTTCGTTCCCGCTGGTGGTCACAGTCGGAGCTTCAATACGACGGCGAAAAAAAGGAAACCACTCCGACGCCTTCGTGGAACACGAGCTACGACATCCGGCCGCTAACCATCTCGCAGCTCGATGAATGCTGGCGACTCGATCAACGCTGCTTCATCGACGGTGAAGCCTACAGCCGCGAGACGTTCGACTATCTTCTGACAGCACCTGAATCGGTTTCTTATCGCGCGGTGACGACGGGCGGAGTGATGGCTGGCTTTGTAATCGGACTCGTCGAACCGGATCACACCGGACACGTCACGACGGTCGGAGTCGCTCCAGAACACCGGCGACGCAATCTGGCAAAGCGTCTGATGGGACAGGTCGAAGAAGGCTTCCGTAAACGCAACGTGCGACTGGTGCGATTGGAAGTCAGAACGATGAACGTCGCCGCACAGAAACTTTACGAGAGCCTCGGTTACACCGTTACCCAAAAACTTCCCAAGTATTACTCCAACGGCGGCGACGGCCTCTTGATGTTAAAGAGCCTCTAGTAACCGCATAAATTTAGACAGGATTACAGGATTTTCAAAATTCACAAGATGAATCCTGTAAATCCTGATAATCCTGTAATCCTGTCTCTACTTACTTCTAGCCTTTTCGGAGCTCAGTCAAAACTTGTTTCGCGACGGCCTTCAGCGTGTCGAACACACCCTGACCCGTGGAGGCAACGGCCTCGACAACAGGTTCGCCTTTGCGTTGCAGTTCGGCAGCGAGATCCTCAACCCCAATGATATTACCGAGATCGCGTTTGTTGAGTTGCAGCACGTACGGGATCTTCATCAGGTCGTATCCCTGGGACTGCAGATTCTCTTCGAGGTTGTATAACGACTCGATATTGGCGTCCATTCGCTCTTCCTGCGAATCAGCCACGAACACAACTCCATCTACACCTTTCAAAATCAGTTTGCGCGATGCGTCGTAAAAGACCTGACCGGGAACCGTGTACAGGTGAAAGCGCGTCTTAAATCCGCGAACCGTTCCCAGTTCGAGCGGCATGAAGTCGAAGAACAACGTGCGGTCGGTCTCGGTTGCAAGGCTGATCAGCTTGCCGCGCGCCTGTGGCGCAGTCGAATCAAAGATGTACTGCAAATTGGTCGTCTTA
>JBKPPU010000330.1:0-2569 GCA_046733695.1 Acidobacteriota bacterium | reverse complement strand
GAGGACAAGCAGCGCGCCGCCGTTGTAGCGGTAGCGATGTGCGGCCCAGCCTGTCAGCAACAGCAAAACGGCAACAACACCAACGGTGATCGCGACGCCGCGCAACGAAAGCAAGAGCTGTCGCCGCGAACGTGCTCGCCTTAAAAGCTCGTCTAACAATTTGGTTTCAGGGTTCATATCAATCCCCTTATTAACCGATCATTTTCACCATCTTTGTTCGTCGCGCGAGGAACGACTCGGCCAACAGTAACAAGAGCGCGACAAACAACAACGACCACCAAACTCGCTGCCGTCCTTCGACTTCTTCACCACTCGCGTTTCGATTTACTTCACTACCTTCGGCGCTACCCGCACCGCCCGTCACCCCCACCGCAAACTCGGCAAAGTTGAGCTTCGTGAAATCTCCCTCGGCCCCGTCGATATTCACCGCCGCGAACCCCGGTGTCGAGTTGTAACGCAAACGATAGAAGCCCGGCTCGCGTGCTGTGACTAACAGGTCCCCGTCAGGTGTGAGTCGCGTCTCTGAGAGTCTTGCACCGCTCGGCGTGTCGACGGCTGGTGGCGCTGCTTCCTTTTGCTTGCCGACTGTAAACGTTTCCCCCAGACTGCTCCAGGCATTTTCCTCATGCGTGCCCGCGTAACGCACCATCTGATGAATGAACGGCAGATAGAGCGGCGTGAGCGGCAGATCGTTCCAGCTTGGCCCAAGCGACGACGTGAACAACAGCACACGCCCCTTGCCGGTTGCCGCTTCAACGAGTGCCGGACTTCCATCTTCGAATCGCGCTAACACCGCAGCATTCGCACGCGGCTCGGAGCGGAAGTAGCCGATCACGTTTGCCCCTGCAAGCCGTCCGCTTTCCTGAAATACCTCGAATATCGGATGGTCGAATTTCACTTCAGTAATCGCAACACTCTCGCCTGCTTTCGTCTGTACCGCTTCGCGTAACGTGGCCGGGAGAATTGTCTGCAGTGACGTGTTGAAACTATCTGCCTGCGTCTTTGGACCTGTGGCCACGATCATTTGTCCGCCTGCATTCACAAACCTCACGAGCGTATCGGCAAGTGAAGAAGAGAGCGGTCCCGCGTCGTTCAAAACTATGAGTGAATAATCGGAAACACTCGATGGGTCGATGGATCCGGCGCTCTTGACCGTGAACGCGAAGGGCAGATCGTCATCGGCACTGAGCGCGCTTTGCAGATGCAGGCTGTCACTTCGCCCACGAGAAGCGCCCTCAATGATCAAACCCTTCGCCGGGGTCTCGCGACGCAAGGTGAAATAGAAGCGGTTGTCCCAAGCGAAGTCTCCGGACGGAATATTAATCGTGCACCGGTTCGCGCCGTCATTCAGATTGAATCCCGTAAACTCGACCACGCGCGAGTCGCGACTGTTGAGACTGAGGTCGCGCTTCTCGACGGTTTGGTCGTTGATTTGAAAGTCGACTTGAATGTGGTCCTTCGGTGTATCGCTGAAGTTGCTGACGTGGACCACGAGATTGTCTTCGTACTTTTGTCCGAAAACGACGCTACGCGCCTCGACGTTCGTAATCGCGACATTGGGTGCTGGATTGTTTCCGCCAACGTCGAGAGTTGTGAGCTGTGTACTGTTGGAGAGTTTGAAAGTCGCAGTCGCCTGGGTCCAACCCGGCGCCTGAAAATCCGAGATCATCACGATTCGTTTTGGACCGGTGGTCTCGACTTCACTCAACAACGACTCCGCACCGCGTAGCGCCTGTTCGTAATCCGTTCCGTCCCATCCTGCGGCCAGACTCGTGATGCCCGACCGGACTCTGTTTTTGTCGGTGAGGAAACGATTGAGAACGGTGTAGCGCTTATCGAAGCTTACAAGCGCGACCTGCTCGTCGTTGCGTGCATCGTCGACGGTCTTCTCGGCGCGCCGTTGTGCTTCGGCAAACAGTCCCTCGCGGCGCATGCTCAACGAGTTGTCGATCAGGATCACGGTTGCGCCCGCGGCAGCGTTGTCTTTTGCGGCACTGCCGCCACTAAAGAATGGGCGCGTGAAAGCGATCACGATCAAGAGGATCGCGAGACAGCGCAACAGCATCAGCAGAATGTTGTGCAAGGTGCGGCGGCGAATGGTGCGTTGCGGGACCTGTCGAACAAAGACGAGAGCGGGGAACTGGACACGGCGCGCCCGTGTGCGACGCACGAGATGGACGAGAATGGGCGCCGCGAGCGCCGCGACGCCGAGAAAGAATAATGGCGTCAGAAAAGACATATAAATCTTATAGGTCCTATTATTTTCCAGAGCGACGAGACAGGAACGAAAACAGCGCAAAATCCAGCGGCTGCTTCGTCGTCAGCAACTCAAAGTCGACGTTGTTCGCCGCTGCGCACTGTCGCATCTCTTCGACATGATTGCGCATTCGCTCACGATATCCACTCATCACCACGTCGGGAAGAACGGGCATCTGCTCCTGTGTCTCCGCGTCTTCCAGCAACAAGACAGGATCAGTGAAATCAAAGTCGAGTTCATTCTGATCCAGTACTTGAAAGGCGACGAGATCATGACCTTTGAAACGCAAATGTTGAAACGACTCCTGCAGCC
>JBKPPU010000329.1:0-4087 GCA_046733695.1 Acidobacteriota bacterium | reverse complement strand
GCTTTCAATCCCGCTCACGGAAGTGGGCGGATCGTTCAAGTCCTTTCTAAAAGACCCGGCCTCTAAGGCGGCTTTCAATCCCGCTCACGGAAGTGGGCGGATCGTTCAAGTCCTTTCTAAAAGACCCGGCCTCTAACGCGGCTTTCAATCCCGCTCACGGAAGTGGGCGGATACTTCAAGTCCTTTCTAAAAGACCCGGCCTCTAAGGCGGCTTTCAATCCCGCTCACGGAAGTGGGAGGATCGTTCAAGTCCTTTCTAAAAGACCCGGTCTCTAAGGCGGCTTTCAATCCCGCTCACGGAAGTGGGCGGATCGTTCAAGTCCTTTCTAAAAGACCCGGCCTCTAAGGCGGCTTTCAATCCCGCTCACGGAAGTGGGCGGATACTTCAAGTCCGACCTATTCATCGAGCAAGATAAATAGTACGGACTTGAACGATCCGCCAACTCCCGTTGGCGGGATTGATTGTGCTCGTACAGTGGATTTATAGAAAGGACTTGAACGATCCGCCCACTGCCGTGGGCGGGATTTTGTGGTCAGTCGCTGAGTTGGATTTTGTGGTCAGTCGCTGAGTTGGATTTTGTGCTCATTCTTAGAGGCCGCCTTTTGCACAGTGCTGCTTGTCGATGCGGTACTTCTTGATCAGACGACCGAAGGCACGGCGATCCTTGCCGGCTTCCTGGGCGGCGTGAGTCACGTTTCCGTTGTGAGTGCGGAGTAAGTCGGTCAGGTAGTGTTTTTCAAACTCTGCAATAACAGAAGCTTTTCTCTCTGCAAATGAGACTGGCTTGTTGTCTTCGCAGCCGTTTGTTTTAGGAATTGGTACGTTTTCTGTGTGGATTGTTTCCAGTTCGTTGAGCACGGTCAGTTGTTGAATTACATTCTGGAGCTCGCGCACATTGCCCGGCCAGCTATAACGACACAACGCATCCATCACTTCGGAAGATAAGGGTGGTGAGTTTCGCCCCGCTCGCTCCGAGTACACTCGCCAGAAATGGGCCGCGAGCAACGGAATATCTGACTTTCGTTGACGAAGCGGCGGTAGCGCGAGGCTTATCACCGCCAAACGATAGTAGAGATCTTCACGAAAAGTGCCGTCCTGAATTTTTAACGGCAGCTCAATGTTGGTTGATGCGAGAATCCAAACGTTCGCCTGTTTGGGCCTTGCAGATCCAACCGGGTAGTAAACCTGGTCCTGAAGAAACCGTAACAATTTGACCTGATTCGTGAGACTGAGAGTTTCCACTTCGTCGAGGAAAACTGTGCCACCTTCAGCTTCGGCGATTAGTCCCGGTTCAGCACTGACCGCACCCGTGAACGCTCCGCGGCGATGTCCATATAACTCGCTTTCAAAAAGATCCGTGGGAATGGCGCCGCAATTAACCGGCAGAAATGGTTTCGCTGCGCGTGGACTCGAGTAATGTAGCGCTCGCGCAAATTGCTCTTTGCCAGTACCGGTTTCGCCCGTGAGGAGCACGGTTGAATCGAAACGAGCAACAATCGGAATCCTGCGTTTAAGATGCACCATCTTGGGGTCTTCTCCAAGTATTTGGGCCAAACCACACATTCCGGTCGCATGATTTATCGCAGTATTTCGCTGACCTGTGTTAAGCAGCCGGCGCACACGCAAAAGCACTTCATTTTCTTGTAAAGGCGTAAACAAAAAGTCGTGAGATTTTTCAAGTCCACCAGTCAGACCATTCGTCAAAACGTCAGGGCTCCCAACCATCATCACGGAAGTTCGAACATCCAAAGAATTCAATTCTCTAAGAAAAGCGGTCGTTTCTTCTCTGTTAGTAGGTAGGATCGCGATTAATAGTTGAGGTGGTACACCTGGCGCGAATTCTGCATTACTCAGCCGTCCGCAGATCTGTTTCACGTTGAGATTTGTATCGCATTCGATGAGGGTTTTCAGTTGTGAGGCAGTCTCTTGATCTTGAGGAGAAGAGAAAATCAGGATATTGGACCGCAGCATGGAAGTGAAACCTTTTCGTTGAGAAACTCGATGACCCGCGCGAAGTGACTATACTGACAGAGGTTAGTTGGCCAATTTGGAGTACTCCCAACCGGGGGGAAGTCGGGATTAAGTGACTGACCTGAGCTTTAGGCGGTGAGGAACATAAAGTATGAACCACGAAAAGTCAATAAAAGTTTCTTTATCCACAGATTACACAGATTAATTTTCGAATCCGCGTAATCTGTGGACGGACCTTGCACAGAGAAGAACTAATTCTCAGTTTGATTTGGCTTCTGGTGGTGCATTCAATTCCTCTTGCACGAGGTCGTAGTGCTTCTTAGATTCGTTGTATCCGCTCGCTGCTTCCTTGGTGCCTATCGAATTGCCGGCTTTGTTGAATGCATCTTTTGCCTTTTTGTAAACGGCAATCGAATTCTCGTACTTCTTGCTAGCACCCTTCAGATCGTTTTGTTCCTCTACATTCTTACCCCACTCGAAATAAAGCAGAGCGGTCTTACTGAGCGTTTGCCCCAACTGGTTGGACAAGCTTGGTTCCTTAATCAGGATCTGGACCGCCTTGTCGTATTCATCTTTCGACCCAGGGTAGTTCCCACGCTTTAACGCGATGTCTCCGAGACTCGTATGCGTTCGAGCGATTAACGAAGCATTTCCTTGTTCTTCGTAGCCCTGCAGCAGTAATCGAAACTTCTGTTCTGCTTCATCGAGCTTACCCAGACCTAATTGTGTATAGGCCTGGGTTTGGATCGAGTTCTGTTCAATCTGGCGGTCCTGTGCTTTGAGTTTAGCGTTTTGTTTCTCTAAATCAGCGTTAAGCTTTTCCAACTTGTCTGCGGTGACCTCTGCCTGTTCCCGTGCAGCCTTTGCCTGCAGACCTAATACCACCGCGAGAATCAAAGCGATGGCACCAAGGACGGTGACCGTGCCGATCAACTTCGTCAACTTTCTAAACAGTCTCGCTGTTTTCGCTTCCTGTTCGAGCCGTTGCTCACGTTCCTGATTCTCTTTTGCTTTTGTTTCGCTCAGTTGTCTGCTGGCGCGCAGGTATGCCGTCAACTCGCGGCTCGGTTCGATTTCTGAAGCATCTGAACTCGCCATCCACCTCTCCGCCACGCTCAGCTCTACATCATCCAAAAGACTTTTCTCAGGACGATCATTTCGGTCCCAATCAGCAGCTCTATCTTCCAGACGTTTGCGAGCCTGTTCAGTCGCCGGACGTGCCAGCAGCCATTTCTGATTCGACGCCTGCACAGTTTCCACGAAACGATCGTGCGTGAGCTCGTACCACTGCGCTCCGCCGCGCAGCTCCATGCGCATAATACGTTGATTTTCTAACTCGTCCGCGACGGCGTTCGGAATGCCGCCAGTTTCCTTGTCACCTCGAAACACAGTGCCGCGCGTTCCGTTGGGCGTGATCAGTGTGCGCTCGATCCATGTACGGAGTTTTCCCTGTTTGATGCCGGTTTGTGCTGCGGTTTTCTCGATCGCATTTTCGTAAAAATGCATGAGCGCTTTGTCGACGTCTCCGTACGCCTCGAGATGCTTCGCCGTGATAAGTTCATCGGTCGGAGAGAGATTGTCCCAAAGCGCCCGGCATACCACCTGGAGCTGAAGCGCTTCGACGAATTCGCCGCTGACTTTCTTGATTCCCTCCGGAGTTCGAACCTTGATGTCCAGTAGATTGTGGACCAGAGTTTCCGCCACACCGTCGGCAAATTTTCGGTGGCCGTTTGATTGAACACGCTTGAGCGGTTCGGTAACTGCTCCCAGGGCCGTCTTCTCGCGCAACGGCTCCATACGAAACCGGGTGCGCAACTTTTCCGGCAGCAGCGATACGTAAGGATCCAACTCCGCTATGAAATCTTCTCGCATCGAGAAGACAACGCGCAGCAGCGGATCCTTGCGTAATGCATCACGCACTTGCTTGAAGAAGCACTCTCGTTCCTCCCAGTGTTCGGGATAGAGTGTAAACAGCTCCTCAAACTGATCGAAGATGACGACGGTTGGACAATCCGCATCGCCGTTCTCACCCATCGGTTTAGACGAGGCGAGGTAATCGGTCAGCGACAGTTTTGCGAAACCGTTCACCGCTCCGGGAGGCGAAATGCTCGAGAG
>JBKPPU010000328.1:0-14952 GCA_046733695.1 Acidobacteriota bacterium | reverse complement strand
TCAAGCAGTCCCGCCACCGAGCGATCGCGGTCCACTTGTACGGGCCGCGTGGGTGTGGTCAGGTACTTCGATGCTTTTGGTTTTCGTTGAGTGACCATGCAGGTTGTCAACCTCTCGGATTGAACGTTCCTTTTTAGAATTACATTTCACTAATTAACCTAATAATCTGTACGTCGTCGCGAGCGAGTCTTGACGCCGTTCACTGCCAAATATGTGTACGCGTCATAACGTGACTCGTAGAACTGGGCCAACTCGGCTCCGTCGGCCTCGCTCAGCTCACCGTCTTTGACGCGTCGAGTTATCAAACGGCGAAAACCGTCGTGCAGGTAACTGCGTTCGTAACGAGCACGCTCCGCAGCGGCGCCGACAGTGGTGCCTCTGATTACTTTCTTGATCAGAAAACCTTCCTCGTCGATATGAATGTGTGCCTCGTGCGGCGCGCCGAAGAGGTTGTGATTGTTTCCCATCACTTCCTGATAAGCGCCGACGAGCATGAACGCCAGATAGTACGGCTCATCGGGATTGAGATCGTGAAGTTCGAGCACCTGCTTGACGTCGTGCAGATCCACAAACTTATCGACGATGCCGTCGGAGTCGCAGGTGATGTCACAGAGGGTCGTGTACTCGGTCGGCGGTTTGTTCAGATGGTGAATCGGAACAATCGGAAACAATTGATCGAGCGCCCAATGATCGGGCACCGAACGAAACACCGAGAAGTTCGTCAGGTACTTCGCGCAGAGCAAACGGCGCAATTCACCAAACTCTTCCGACACGTATTTCGCCTGTTGCGCGTACTTGTCGGCACGCTCGCAGACGTCCCAGAAAAGCACTTCGCCCTTCGCGCGATCCTCCAAAGAGATCAGGCCGAGGTTGAATAACGTGAACAACTCTTCGCGATGTTCGAGTGCGTCGTGATAGTACTCGCGATAGTTCTTCACCGTGATCGATTCACGCAGATCACCGAGCTCGATCACGACCTGTGGATCGTCTTCGTCGATCGCGATCGGAGTGATGTCTTCAACAACGGTTTCAATCTCGTCGAGCACGTTGGTGACGAGAATCGCGTGATAAGCAGCGAGAAACCGTCCCGACTCCTGAATGATTGTCGGGTGCGGTACGTTCTCGTCGTCGCACACCTGTTTGATCGTGTAGATGACGTCGTTCGCAAACTCCTGCGCCGTGTAGTTGGCTGAAGAGTCGAAGGCGGTCTTCGACCCGTCGTAATCGACAGCCATTCCGCCGCCCACGTCCAGCAGCTCGATCGGCACTTTCAACTGGTAGACCTTCGCATACACGCGCGCGGCTTCTTTCATCGCATTCTTGATGCGCTTGATGTCGGTGAGCTGCGAGCCGATGTGGAAGTGGAGTAGCTTGAGCATGTCCATCCGATCGGCTTCCTCGAGACGCCGGATCACTTCCAGAAGCTCGGTAGTAGTGAGCCCAAACTTCGCGGCCTCACCACCTGACTTCTCCCAGCGACCCGAGCCCTTCGAGTAAAGCTTTACACGCATGCCGAGCATCGGCAGCGCGCCTTCATGACGCTCAACGACGTTGAGAACGTGATCGAGCTCGTTCAGCTTCTCGATCACGATCACGACTTTCTTTCCGACCTTCGCGCCTGCAAACGCCAGCTCGATGAACTCTTCGTCCTTGAAACCGTTGAGGACGAGCAGGCTGTCGCCCGGTTGTTCGAGCGCGAGCGCGGCGTAAAGCTCGGCTTTCGAACCCGCCTCGAGGCCGAAATCGTAGCGCGAGCCTTCGCGCAGGTATTCCTCAACCACGGAGCGTTGCTGGTTCACCTTCATCGGGTAAACACACATATGCGCGCCCTGGTATTCAAACTCGCGGATAGAGCGGCTAAACGCGCGCTGAAGTTTTCTTACTTGAGCTGCGACTAGCTGCGGAAAGCGCAGCAGCACGGGCGTGGTAATACCACGTTTGACAAGGTCGTCGATGATCTCTTTGAGGTCGGCCGAACGTGGATCGCCCTCGACGGGGCGAACGATAAGGTTTCCCTTGCGGTTAACATCAAAGTAGCCAGCGGCCCAGTTTTCGATTCCATAAGTTTCGAGCGTTTGCTCGATTGCCGTGGTCAATTGGCGGTCTCCTGCCTTAGAAATAAAACGTGAACTATATGAATGCCTTTAGCTGAAACACAGATGTACATTTTCCGAATCGAGTTGCGGAGTTGTTGTTTGGGTGGAACGCTTTAGTCGCAAAATGTAACAGAAAATGGCCATGGCGGTCTATAACTTTTTTGTTTCATTTAGGACCAGTAAAAGTGCGGATCTAGCGGGAAACAGGGAAGTTTTCGGCCCGGATCCGGCCTCTGTTGGTCTAGACCGAGGCGCAAAGGACGACGAAGAGCCGGACGCTGTAATACCCGTTGTCTCGCCTCCAATCGATACCTTCAAGGCATTGTGTTCCGGCTTCCCAGACCTCGTTGTCCTTTAGAGCCTCAAATGTGAACTCGTTGGCAAGATTACAGAAGAATAGGCGAAACCAATGGATGTCGTTTGTGAGGGGCTCCCGCTTAATAGTGGTTTCGATTGCCTGGAACAAGCCCTCGGGCACATGTGCTTTCACGCCTTCAGTAGCCCTCGTGCCGAAGTTCCCGATGTATGCAATATAGCTTTTCTCGTTGATGTGCCAATTCTCGGTTGTGATCTGTTCGGGATCGTTCTTTCCGAATAGTGCTGCCAGCAATACGTGAAACGAGTTGATTGTGAAGTTGAATAAGCCGTCCTTCAGGCCACTCTCGCCTTCTGCCATACCCGCAAAGCACTCGTCGATGAGAATCCCCTCGCGTACGAAAACTTCCACGCGAAGAACGCCGCTTAATTGGCCTGGGAACCAGGTCACGCGCACTCCGGGAAGCTGCCCGTTCGGAAAAATCCAGTCGTTGTCTATGACACACTCAAGGCCGTGATCCCGGAAAAGTTGTGCGATAAAACCAGTGGTTTCCATCTATCACCTCACGAATGCCACTTGGTTCTGACCCGAACCAAGTGCCATTCTTTAATCGTGTCCGACAAAAATGTCGCGTTTTGCGCCCAAGGCTTGACAATATCCCATCGCTATTTATAATCACAACTTTTTACGCGTACGCCTTCAATGCCGCACGGCTGTTTTCCTAGAGTCGTTAAGCACGCTACAATACTTCGCACCAAAGACCGCGCCGGGGCGAAGAGCACCCCTAACACTCCCTTAATCTTGCAGGAGATCAAATGAACCCTAAGACTGTCTTGAAATATGCTACCGATCAGGGCGCCAAATTTGTTTCTGTTCGTTTCACGGATTTGCCCGGCTCCTGGCAACACCTTACCTTCCCGATTGCAGAACTCGGCGAAGATCAGTTTGAAGACGGCTTCGGCTTTGACGCCTCTTCGATTCGCGGCTGGGCTGCGATTCACGAGTCGGACATGCTGCTTGTTCCGGACGCCACCCGCTTCTGGATGGATCCGTTTGCGGAACAGCCGACGCTCTGTTTGATCGGCAGTGCCGTCGACCCGATAACCAAGGAAGGTTACGCCTTCGATCCGCGTTCGGTTGCGCAACGCGCCGAGAGTTATCTCAAGTTCACCGGCCTTGCGGACACTGCTTACTTCGGTCCTGAAGCCGAGTTTTTCGTGTTTGATTCAGTCAAATTTCATAACGACCAGAACTCGGCGGGCTTTGCGATCGATTCCGACGAAGGTCACTGGAACAGCGGCCGCGAGGCGAACGAGTTTTCCGGATCGAATCTCGGCTATCGCATTCGCCCAAAGGAAGGCTACGTTCCCTGCGCGCCGATTGATTCGCTTATCGACCTGCGCTCCGAAATCTCGCTGACTCTGGGCAAGTGTGGCGTAACAGTTGAATGCCACCACCACGAAGTTGCGACCGCCGGACAGTGTGAGATCGATTTTCGTTATTCCACTTTGCTGGGCACTGCTGACAATCTTCAGATATTCAAATACGTAGTTCGCAATACTGCACACCAGTTTGGAAAAACCGCGACGTTTATGCCGAAGCCGTTGTACGGCGATAACGGTTCGGGAATGCACTGTCACCAATCGTTGTGGAAGAGTGAGAAGCCGCTCTTTGCCGGTGATGGCTATGCAGGACTTTCCGAGACCGCACGTTATTACATCGGTGGACTGTTGAAACACGCTGCGGCAATCGTCGCTTTTGCTGCCCCGACGACGAACAGCTACAAACGTCTTGTGCCGGGCTTCGAGGCGCCAGTGAATCTCGCGTACTCCGCGCGTAACCGTTCGGCGGCGATTCGTATTCCAATGTTTTCGACGAACCCGAAACTGAAGCGTTTGGAGTTTCGTCCGCCCGATCCGTCGTGCAATGCTTACCTCGCGTTTTCGGCAATGTTGCTTGCGGGACTCGACGGCGTTCAAAATCGAATCGATCCCGGCGACCCACTCGAGAAGGACATCTACGATCTTTCACCGGAAGAACTGAAAGACGTGCCGACTCTTCCGGGCTCGCTTGACGATTCGTTGAAAGCGCTGGAAGCCGATCACGACTTCCTGCTCAAGGGCGATGTGTTTAGTCCGCAACTGATCGAGCGCTGGATTGGATACAAGCGCGATCGAGAAATCACGCCGCTCCGCATGCGCCCCCATCCGCTCGAGTTCTCGTTGTACTACGATATTTAGGCCGAGGGAATCAGAGCGCGTCAGAATAGAACACGTCAGGAAGAGGGGCTTGCCCCCGCACGTCGAACCAGGCAACGGCGGGGGCAAGCCCCTCTTCCTGACTTGTTCTATTTCATCTGTGTAGAATGAACGCCGTGTCCAAGAGCGACGCCAATTTAGAGTTCTTGCTTCGCGATCTGCCGGATCAAAACGGCGCTCGTCTCTTCCTCGAGCGGCTCGGGAAAGAGCAGCCGCGCGTCTTAAAACAACCCGCATTACTCGCCGACCTCCTCGCGCTTTCTGCCTGGAGTCCTCTCCTCGCAACAACGATCGAGCAAAACCCTGAATACCTTTCGTGGCTGTCGCGCGAACGCGCCGATCCGCGCGTCAGAACGGCTGACGAATTCAAAGAAGCACTCGCTCGTTTCGCGCTGACTAACTCAGGTCTGAATCCGCAGGTGTTGCTCGCACGCTTTCGTCGTCGCGAGTTGTTGCGCACTTACCTGCACGACATTCGGCGCTCCCAAACTCTCGTCGAGACGATGGAAGAGTTATCGAACCTTGCGGACGCGATCCTCGACTACGCTCTCAGTCTGGCACGACAGGATCTCGACAATCGTTACGGCTTGCCACGCCTGGTTGACGATCGCGGCCGCACGGCGACGGCCGAATATTGCGTCATCGCGCTCGGCAAGCTCGGCTCTGCGGAGCTGAACTACGCTTCTGATATCGATCTCGTCTTCCTTTATTCAGACGATGGGACCACGTCCGGCACTGGCCAGCGAGGCGAGGTCAGCAATCGCGAATACTTCGTAAAACTTTCCGAAACGATCGCGCGCATCGTGGGCCAGTCGGGCGGTGAAGGAGCGGCTTATCGAGTTGACCTGCGTCTTCGTCCGCACGGTCGCGACGGTTCGCTCGCGTGTTCGCTTCAGGAAGCGGTGCGTTATTACACGCACACCGCGCAGGACTGGGAGCGTCAGGCACTGATTCGATCGCGAGCCGCAGTCGGCTCTGCCGAACTATTCTCACGTTTCAAGGCCGCTGTTACACCCGCGATCTTCCGTCCCGACGTTTCCGTCACCGGAGCGCTCGCGAGTGTTCGTCTCGCCAAACAGAAAATTGATCGTAAGGTCGAAAAGAAAAGTGGATTCAACGTAAAACTTGGGCGCGGTGGAATTCGCGAGATCGAGTTTATCGCGCAGGCGTTGCAATTGGCCCACGGCGGTCGCGACGACTGGTTGCGTGTACCGCACACGCTGGTGAGTCTCGGACGTCTGGCAGATCGCGGCTTCATTACGCAAACGGAGCGTAGTGATCTCTCTGATGCCTACTACTTTCTGCGCTCTCTGGAACACCGGCTACAGATGGAACACGGGCTGCAAACTCATACCGTTCCTGAAAACGAAGATTCGCAGGCACTCGTCGCGCGGCGTATGGGATTCGCGGGCAGCGAGGATTTTGCCGCAGCGTTGAAAACGCACACGACAAACGTGCGCAACGCATACGATCGGCTGTTTGCGGAGGCGGAGGAATCCGCGCCGGTCAGTGCCGTGATCGAAGCGCCGGAGATCGGTGATCAAGATACGGCTCTGGCGATATCATCAGCCCGTGTCTTTGCCTCGCACTTGGACCAGCACGTTGATGTTAATCCCCGATCGTTGGCGAATCGTGTGCGGAAACTCGCAGGCAAATCACTGAATTCTCATCGCGCTCTTCTTCAAGCTTCTCGCATAGCGGCGTCCCTGGAAAAAACCGAGCATCGCTTCATGATTTCAGAAGTGAATCTGGAAGCGCTGTTGCAACTCTGCGGTTCGTCGGATTCCTTTGCCGAGATGATTGCCGCCAACCCGGCGTTGATTATTTCACTCGGCCCACCAACCACTACTGCATTGCGACGTGACTACCGCGCAATTCTACGTGCGGCAGTCGATGCCGAGCGCAGTTTTCCTGCCGAACTCGCCGCCCTGCGTTTGCAATGGGCCGAGTTGATGGTCGAGATCGGTGCGCAGGACGCCGGGAATGCTCTCTCAATCTTCGAGGCGAACCATCTACAAACCGATCTGGCGACCGCGAGCATGAACGTCGCTTATCTCGTCGCGCGTCGTGAGATGGCGCGTCGTTACGGTTCGTTCAGTGGTGGACCACGGATCGCGTTCTTTGGTTTGGGACGACTCGGAACAGGCGGCGTCGATTACGGATCTGATCTCGACATCCTGATCACTTACGACTCCCTCGTTCCCTCGCCAATCAAATCCTTGACGCAGGACGAAACCTATTCGCGTCTGGTCGAACTGATGAATGCCGCGCTCTCGAGTATTACGCGGGAGGGCTATCTCTATCGCGTCGATATGCGTTTGCGGCCGCACGGCAAGAACGGACCCCTCGTAACGAGCTCGGAAGGTTTTCTTGATTATCTGAAAGAGGAAAGCGCGCCGTGGGAGTGGCTTGCGTACGTCAAGTTGCGTTGTGTCGGCGGTGACCAGGAGCTAGGCAGGATGGTCGAAACGCATGCACGTCACCGGATTCACGCCAACGCCTCACGAGTCGATCCGAAAGAGTTGAAAGCCGTGACACGTCACGTCAGAGATCGGCTCGAGAAAGAGAAGGGAACTCGTGGTCGAAAGCCTGGCACCGACATCAAGTATGGTCCAGGTGGAATGCTGGATGTCTACTTTGCGACGCGTTATTTACAACTGCGCGATGAGGTGATGGACGAAGGCGAGGATCGTTCGACGGGATTCACTCTGGAGCGTTTGCGTGAGGAAGGGTCGCTTAGTGACGAAGACTTTTCAGCGTTGAGCGGTGGCTATAGTTTGTTGCGCTCAATAGATCACAACTTGAGATTGATTGTGGGACGTTCGACGCGCTTGCCCGATCCGAATCATCCAACGGCGCGAGATGTCGCGACACGCATTGGCTTCGAATCGGCGTCGGAGCTGCAGGCGAGTTTAGCGGATCAAATGCAGGCCATTCGCGCTTCCTATAAACGTATTTTGGACGCGGATGAACGCGGATAAAAATCCGGATTTTATCCGTGTGCATCCGTGGCTAAATCTTCGTACCAACAGCGCGTGCACCAGCGATGTGACGCCTTCCGTTCCTCGAGTGAGTACTCCGCGGAGAGCGGCAATCGCTTGACGACCTCGCGTTCCTCGTCACTCAAGTCGGTCCATCGTTTCAGCCCGCGTTTCTCGCATCGCGGGCAACTATCGTGTGACTTCATGATAAATAATTCTTACCCATTGAACTTAGTTATTTACTACCAAACTGTCCTCGTGTAACTTAGCAACGGTGACGCAGGAAACCAAATTGTTTCCCGCACGCATCAATGTCGTGGAAAAACGGTAGACGGAGACTAAATGTTTCGAATCAAGGCTTCTTACGCGGACCAACTGGAACTAAGTACCACCCTCGAAAAGGCGCGGGAGTTTTTTGGTGAGATCCGTAATTTTACGGACCTTATGCCCGGCATCGAGGGGATTCGCAAGGAAGCCGGCGGCATTATGCGTTGGATGGTTCGCGCTGATGTGCCGATTATTGGGGCGGTGCACGCGGCTTTCACGGTCGAGAAAACCGAAGATTCTCCGGATCGTCTCGAATGGTCACCCGCCCGTTCTGAAATGAAGAACTACCTGCGTTACGCGGCTGCATTTGAAGAACGCGGTCAAAAGGTTCTAATCCGTTTCGTCCAGCACGTCGAGCTACGCCGCAAACACGCGATGGATCTTCATCGATTGGCGATTCTTGTCGGCGAGGGCCGCATCAGCGCCGAAATGAATAAACGCGTCCGAGAAATGATCAAGACATTCCTCGAACGCGCCCGCGTAAAACTGGAAGAAGAATCCGAACAGGAAGAAATGCTTGAGTCTCCGGCTTAATCAGTAGCTGGAGCAGCGTGCAGGTGCACCTGCCTCCTGAAGTCTGCTCCTGTCTTAGTCGTCTTTCTTTCTCCCGTAACTAATCAAATTCGCGAAGAACCTGTAGCCTCCCGGCAGACCCGCGCGCAGTTGTCGATACCAAACGTAACTGGTGTAGATGTAATTTCCCTTGCCATAGGGCGCGACCAGTAATCCGCCTTTTAACGGTGGCTCGCCCTTGTCGTTTGTCGAGAGAACCGCTGTGTAGTGCTGGTCCCACTCGCGCGGAAAGTATAGCCCGCGTTCCTGAACCCAGTTCGCGAAATCCTGTTGCGTGATCTTGTTTGGGAACGTGAGCAGCGGATGCTTCGGCACCAGGAACGTTACCGGCGCATCTTCTTCCGTCACACGCGAGTCGTCAATGATGATTGGGTAGGGCGCGAGCTGCGGGCGGCCGCGTTGTTCGTTGGGATTCCACTCGTTCGTTCGATGATAAAAGACGAGCACCGTGCCGCCGTCTTCGGCAAACTTCAGCAGACGATTATTGACCGGGATCAGATCCTGATGAGCTTCGTAACCACGGTTGTCGATGATGATCGTGTGAAACGACGAAAGGTCGCCTTTCGCGATGTCATCAACAGTCAGTTGTTTTGAATCGACACCCAAAGCAACAAGTGCGCGCTCCAGTGTTCGATCGTAACTCGGCAGATAACCGACTTTCCTTCCGCTCACGACTATCGCATCGGCATAGACGAGCGGCACGTTTCGTTTCGCAATCGGTTCTTTCGGAACGGGTAGATCTACTGTGACTGCGAGCGTCGATCCCTGAATCTGTCCGCTCAACGACAGCGGTCGCACGACGAAGTTAGTGGTATCAGTTTGGTCCGGTCGCAAAGTTAATTCTTTACCAGTTTCCAGAGTTTGGCCGCTCACTCGTAACAGCCCGCGAAACTCGGAATTGAGATGGTTCTTCAACGTGATTCTGAATTCGAGTGGTTTTTGGGAAGTAGCCGGCGTGGTGACGTACGGTGACGGCTCGACATTCACAATCTCAACCGCCGGCGCCACTTCTCTGCGCACTTCATTCTCGATTTTGAATGACACGCCTTCGATTGTTAGATCAGCTTCGACGTCCAGTGGCTCGCCGAAGAGTTTTCCGTCATAAAGATGCTCAGACGACGGGACAGTCAAGCTCAGTGTCTTCGGTGCCGGCACTTTTACTTCAGCAGCAGTATCAGTTCCCGGCAACATCTTGTCCGCAGCGTTCAGCTTTGTATCCACTCCGAGCCCGCGAAACTTGAGTTGCTTGACTTGAATCTCGGCAATGCCCGCGTTGCTGAGGACCACTGCGAGTTGCGCTTCTTCACCGGGTACAAGCACTGCGTTGTCTGAACCGACAGTTATGGAAGCGCCCGCGATCACAGCGAGTGCCTTGTCTAAACGCGACTCCATCAGTTTGAATCGTTGTACGTCGAGATCAAAAACTTCTTTCGGTGCTGTAAACACGCCGCGCCGCTTTGCGCTCAGAAGTGCAACGAGCAGTTCGAGTCGACGATCCGCGAACTCCGTCAACGGTTTGCTTTCGACCGTTGGCGGAGCGAGCTTTGCAGCGACGGCCTCCGGCAGAGTTAATCCATCAATCGGTGTCTTCGCGTTTGCCGGAAGCGCGGGCGTGTTGGGAGCTGATTTGACGAGCGTGTAGCGAATCTGCCGAGCACCACCTGCTGGAACAGTCTTGGGCCACGGTCCCTGGGTCGCGTGTTTGTGGAGACCAGACAGTGCTTGTTGGGCGTACGTAGTTCCGCGAACTGGATCCGTTTCATTTGGATCAAGTGTGACGACTTGCGCGCCCGCGCCTGCCTCGCCACGCGAGCGGACGAACAATCGTTGCACCTGCCATGTTCCGGCTTGAGAAAGTTGTTCGGGAAATTGTTTTGGATCGGCGGCAGCATCGAATGCCTGTAAAATCATTCGTCCCGTCGCCTGGTGATGTCCGTGACCGCTCGTGGTGTCGTGATTCGTGATGATCGCATCCGGACGGAGCACGCGAATCTGGAGCACCATGCGTCGCAGAAGTTCCTTCTCTCCCCAGGCGCGAAAAGTCTCTTCAGCAGACTTCGAAAAACCAAAGTCGCGAAAGCCGAGGAAGTGTGGCTCCGAGCCCTGCACTTCAGCGGCGGCCATTGTTTCGCGAGCGCGAATGACGCCGAGATCTTCGTAGAGTTCGGGGCCGACCGCGTTCTGACCACCTTCGCCAAAAGTTGAGAACAGCGAGACGGTGTGAATGCCGTATTTGCGACGCAGGATCGTAAGCGTGCTGCCGTCTTCGTCGTCGGGATGCGCAGCGACACACATCACCGTCCAGGGGCTCGTGAGATCGAGCAGCGCCTGTTGAAGCTCTGCTTTGTCAGGCTCCGAATGCGCGACTGGAACAAACAGCAGCGCTCCAATAAGAACAACTAACCATAGATTACGCAGATTACGCAGATTCATTCCCATTTATCCTCGGAGACGTTCCAAACGTCCCGCAACCATCATGCTTATCGAAATGATTACAATCAACACCACGCCATACGCCGCGGCGGTGCCAAGATTGAAGTCCCTTAACTCAGATGCAATCGCAATTGAAATGGGTCGATTCGCGGGCACAAACACGAGAACCGAAGCAACATATTCTCCCAACGCGATCACAAATGCCAGCAGGGTTCCCGCCACCGCGCCCGGCCACACGAGGGGCAAGGTCACACGCGTGAATCTCTGCCACGCGCGCGCGCCGAGCGAACCCGCGGCTTCCTCGAGTGTCGGATCCAGCTGTTCCATGCTGGCCTGGAGTGCGCGTACGACGAGGGGCATGAAGCGCAGAAAATAGACGAACGGCAGGATCCAGAATGTTCCGACAAGCACGAACGAACCCAGCAACAAGCTCGGTTCGCCGTAAGCTTCAGCCACGGAGACGGCGACGACAGTCCCCGGCAATGCCCACGGTATGAGGATTAGCAGTGACAGAAGTCTGCGCCAGCCTTCACCAACAAGCTTCCCGGTTTCCCTTCGCCGTCGCAACACGATGACGATGCAGAAGCTCCACAACAAGGCCGCCATCGCCGCGATTGCCGACATCGTCAGGCTGTTGAAAAAGACTTCAGCCGCATACGTGTCGCTAAAGATACGTTGATAATTTGCCAGCGTGTAGGCGGATGGCAACGTCTGCGTGGTCCATGACCCTTCCTTTGCGAAACTTACGAGAAACAACGTCACTACAGGTAATACCAGAATCACTGCGAACGCGACCGCAGCGATGGTCGCCAGCACGCGCGCAGTGCCACTGGAGATACTGACACGACGGCGCGTTGTACCTTTCATGGCCGCCGCAGCAAAACGTCGCGTTCCTTCGTAACGTTGAAAGACGATGAGGGCGCCGAGTGAGATGATTGCGAGAATGACTGTCTCCGTGATTGCCATTACGAAATCTCCTCGCTGTCGCGCCGTGAAGATCTCGAGTGTCAATACGCGTACGTCTCCGCCAAACAACAACGGCGCACTGAACGACGCCATCGAAGTCATGAACGTCAGCAGTGCGGCGGCGACGAGTGACGGTGTCAGCTGTGGTAACACGACGCGTCTCAGGACCATGATTCGCGATGCTCCGAGAACACGTGCCGCTTCGCCAAGGCTCGCGTCGATGCGGCGCAAACCGGCGCCGGTCAGCACGTAAAAGAACGGATACATCGTGTAAGTGTGAAACAACAAAAGCGCCGCCCAACCGCGCAATCGCCACGGTGGATTTGCGAGTCCGAAAATATTTTGAATGCCGTGGGCCAGGATGCCGGTCTCGCCGCAGAGAAAAATGAAAGCCACCGTGCCCACGAGTGGTGGCAGAACCAATGGCAGAGCAGCGAGGGCGGCGAAAAGACGGCGGGCGGGGAAGTCGAAACGTTCGAAGAGGAAGGCGAGTGGGACGCCGACAAGCGCGCACAACACGACAGTACCGACTGACAGTCCGAGACTGCTGACGATCGCCTCGATAACGATTCGTTGCCCCAGGATTTCGCGATAGTTCGCAAGCGTCCAGCTTCCGCCACGCTGAAAGGAGCTGAGGACGACGGAAAGATTAGGATAGATAACACCGTAAACAAGAACGATAATCGTGAGCAATAAAAGAGCCACGGATTTCCACGGATACACACGGATTGTCTTTTTTGCTTGATCCGTGTTCATCCGTGTCAATCCGTGGCTCAATTCCTTAGCAGCATCAGGTGATCCGGGGAGAGGATCACGTTGCATGGCTGGTTTACCTGGAGGCCGTCAGTGCGTAGCACGAGCGCTTCGAGCAGTAGTCCGTTTGCGTCGACGCGCACGGTTGATGTTGCGCCGGCGAAGACGATCTCGCGAATGTGGCCGGGCAATGAGTTCGGGGCGCCGTTAGCGTTCAGTTGCACGTGTTCGGGTCTGATTGCGAGATAGACAGGTTTATTCAGGGGTGCCAGCTCGCTGTGCTTGACCGGCAGATGCAGTGTGTGCCCGCCTTCGAGAGTTTTGAATTCTCCGTCGCTCGTCTTACTCGAACTCAAACGCATCGCTTTGATCAGGTTGTTCCTACCCAGAAAACTAGCCACTGAAATCTCCGCTGGTTCTTCATACAACTCCCGCGGGCGGCCTGTCTGCATGAGTTTTCCACCGACCATTACGCTGATGCGATCGCAGAGTGCAAACGCTTCTTCCTGATCGTGTGTGACGTAAACGGCCGTGAGACCAAGACGCGTGACGAGCTCGCGCAGTTCACTGCGTGTCTCTTCGCGAAGCGAGACGTCGAGGTTCGAGAGTGGTTCGTCAAAAAGTAGCAGCGCCGGCTCGATTGCGATCGCGCGTGCAATCGCGACCCGCTGTTGCTGGCCACCCGAGAGCTCGTCCATCGCGCGCTTTTCGTAACCGGGAAGCTGGACCAGTTCGAGCGCGCTCGTAACGCGTGCTTTCATCTCGTCTTTCGTTTTGTGACGTGCACGCAGCCCGAAAGCGACGTTCTCAAAGACGTTGAGATGCGGGAAGAGGGCATAGTTCTGAAAGACCATCCCGAAGCCACGACGTTCAGGCGGGAGGTTGGTGATGTCGGCGTTTTTGAATTCGATGCTGCCCGAGTCGGGTTTTTCGAGACCGGCGATCATGCGCAGCGTCGTAGTCTTGCCGCAGCCTGATGGTCCAAGCAGCCCGAAGAACTCGCCCTGGTTGACGTCCAGTGAGACGTCAGCAACCGCGCGTGTAGCACCGAACGATCGAGAGATATTCTTTAATGAAAGGAAAGACATTTTACAGGATTACAAGATTCACAGGATTAACAGGATGATCTTGTAAATCATGAAAATCCCGTCATCCTGGCTAATGTTTTTTAATCTCAGTGTCCCAGTATCTTAACCAATCATTCCCGCTCTTGCGCAAGAGGTCCCAATCGAGAGGCATGCGTGTGAACGGCTCGTTCATCCACGCCGGCAGTTGAGAACGATCGATGTCGGTGCGGACGGGAATCCGGTAATACTTGTGGGCCGCGTAAGTCAGACTCTCTGGCGTCGTCACAAACTCATAAAATCGTTTTGCCTCTTCCGGGTTTGGTCCACCACGAACGATAGCGATACCGTCGATGATCACGGGGGTGCCACTCGCCGGAATCGAATATCCAACCGGGAAGTTTTTCTGCTCCTTGTACAGCCGAACGTCCGGCATGTTGTAAAGCGTGATCAAGCCTTCGCGCCGGCCAAGCTTCTGCATCAGGAGTGTGCCGTCTGCAGTGTACTCGTGAACATTTGCATCGAGTTTGCGCAGCCAATCGTAGCCCTTATCCGTTGACCCAGTGTCTTTGTAGAACCTCCAGATCATCGCGCCAAAGATCACGCGCATGGTGTCCGACGGATTGGGATTACGAATCAGGATCTTGTCGTGCCACTTCGGATCGAGAACGTCGTCCCAGTCGTGTGGCGCTTCTTCGGGTTTGAGGGCCTCGCTGTTGTAGGCGATCACCTGCGGCGTTTCGTAAGTGCCGTACCATCTGTCGCCGGTGTCACGCGAAGTTGCTGGAATTTTGTCGGCCCATGTCGGGTGAAACTCGAGCAGCAGATTCTCCTCGGCGGCAGTCTGAAAAGTCATATGCGACGCGCCCCACCAGAGATCCGCCTGCGGCCGGTTTCGCTCGACGCGCACGCGTTCGAGAATCTCGCGCGAGCCCATGTCGAGAAACTGCACGTCGGCGTCCGGATGTTGCTGCTTGTAGCGCGCGATGAAGTCTTTCAGGAGATCCTGACCGTGAGGTGTGTAAATCAGGAGTCGGTTCTTGGTACCGGCGCCGGGACGACATGAAATCAGCAACGCAATTGCGATAATTGCGCAGGCCAGCCAAAACAGCTTGAGTCGCATCGAAATGCATGCTATCACGTTTAAGAGGTAAACGATGACGACTCTCAAACGCAGAATTATCA
>JBKPPU010000327.1:0-8750 GCA_046733695.1 Acidobacteriota bacterium | reverse complement strand
TGGACCATGGATACGCAGCACCAGGACGTAGGGAGGGAGCAGCTTGTCCTGCAAGACGTGCGGACGACCATCCTCAATATACTCCTCCGTCACGGGCGCAACTGTGGTCGTCTGCGAGACCCGATAGATGTAAAGCAGCGCGGCGAAGCATTCCGATCTCGACTGCGACAGTCAGATCGGCGAGCACGGTGAGAGCGAATGTCATCACCCACACGGTTATGTCCGCTTTCGATAGCCTGAGTATTGTTCTTACTTCACGCCATTCACTCATATTGTAGGCCACCACAAAAAGAATCGCGGCGAGTGTGGCCAGCGAATAAAACGCGCGAGTGGTGCGGCGACTAATAAAATGACGATCAGGGTTAGCGCATGGACCATCCCAGAAACGGGAGTGCGAGCGCCTGATTAATGTTGGTGGCGGTGCGCGCAATCGCACCGGTAGCCGGTATTACTCCCACGAACGGGACGGCGAGGTTGGCAACGCCCTGGGCAAGCAGTTCCACGTTGGAATTATGCCGGTCACCACTCATGCCATCGGCGACTACCGCGGAGAGCAGGCTCTCAATGGCAGCAAGCATCGCCACCGTAACGGCCGCAGGAAGCAGCGGCACGATTAGATCGGTTCGGACCTGTGGTAAGGAACATGCGGCAACCCGGTCGGAATGCCGCCAAACCTACTGCCAATGGTCTCGACGGGAAGTCCAAAAACGGCCACGGCGAGCGTAGCCAGCACGACAGCAACGATCGAGCCTGGGACAGGTTTAGTGAGTCGTGGGAGCAGCAGAATGATCAGGAGCGAACTGACGCCAATCAGTTCATTAATAAAGTTAAGTTGACAATACCTTCAGGATCGATAATTCTCGAGCGGCTTCCGGCCCTCGGTTCCTCGTCCTCGTGACGTCACTAATTGTCAGCGAGCGCTAACTTGGTGGATCATGCCGACAGCCTCAGCAGAAACTCATTGTAACGATTGCAAAATCGGATTATTCTCGCGGTCTTTCTTTGTTCGTTCAAATGGCTAAATTGAACCAAAGCGCTACGCGTGCGCTCCACACCATCAAAGAGATCTTGGACGCTGAGAGATATGCGGACCTCTGTGGTGGTTCTCACGTTGTTCGACAATTAGTCAGGTTCGGAACTTCAGAGACTCTTCGACAGATCTGGACCACAGCTTCCAGTTTTTCAAACCGTCAGAAGTCGTTGCTAATGCTATTATTCTTCGGTGTCCGAACGCCACGGTCGTCGGCCGAGAGCTTAATCGAGCCTGCCGTGCTTTCAGCTTTAGTTGGATTGGGTATTTTGCGGGAATTGGATGGGTGTTTTGAAGCGGCCAATTATTGTTTTCTTCCTGTTAATGGTGGATACCTGATCGGCCCCCGGCTCTTTGGTTTCCAAAGTGCTCCGTCATGCCCATTGTATCTGGGATACGACTCGTTCATTCTCGCCGATGCTGTTGAGGCGGAAACCAACGCTCTTTTGGCATTCGAAGTTGGCACAGGCACGGGGATAGCAAGTTTGAGTGGTTCCCACATTAAGACCGTTGCGTCTGATATTGACCCCCAGGCTATCCTCATTGCGTCAGCAAACTTTGTTCTCAACGGTGTCGAAGATAGATGCTCAGCTGCTGAAGGAGATCTCTTTACGGGCTTAAACTTCGGATCGCCAGATCTTATCTTCTCAAACCCGCCATACGTTCCCGCACCACCGGATCTTCGGCTCCCTCTTTATTCGTGGGGCGGAGAAGACGGTTTGGATTTCGTCAGGAGGATCCTGACTGCGTTACCGGGAGTAATAAATCAGAATACAACTTGCATTTTTGTTTTATCCGCTTACGGAAGTGCGGATAAGACTGCCTTGGAGCACCTGCTAACCCTGACGGCGAATAGGTACCGTATACGACTTCGATATACAGACCGTATTCCTTTGGAGGGGGCTGATTTTGAAGCTTTAGCCCAAGGCGCTAGGACGGTAAATAGCGAACCGGCAATTACCGTCGAAAGATTTCGAGAACACTATAGGAAGCTCGATTTCCGTTACAAATACAACTGCATCTTAAAGATTGAAACAACTGGACCATTTGGACTTGAGATAAGTTCAGACTATAGTTCTCAGAACTAGCTGCCATCATGATTTTCGTTTTGTAGGAGCTGAGCACAACGATGCCACAAAGAAATGAACAGAGCCCTGTCAGAGAAGGAGTAACTTCAAGGCCAAATCAGAAAAGCGACGCTGAACCGCAGACTAACCTACAGCGCACAGTAATTGAGACTATGCTCCTTCAGGCATGCGAGGAAAAAGAGGATTCTGATTCTGGGCCTTCTTGGGAAGAACTTAGAAAGGTCTTGGCTGAAGAGGTTTCGTTCCCATGGTTCTTCCGACAGCAATAGCCTTGTCTAAGAACGCTTTGTCGCTCGTCATCCGCCCAGTGGGTGATACGTGCAATTTACGCTGCAGTTATTGCTATCTTGGAGCGGCGGTTGATAGTCCACTGTCACTGATGAGCGAAAGCTGTCTCGGGCAATTAACTCGCGAAGCATCAGGGGTCGCAAACAGAATTGAATTCTTGTGGCACGGCGGAGAGCCTCTCCTTGCCGGCATTTCCTTTTTCAAATCCGCGATGCGGTGTCAGCGCACCACGTCTGCTTACTTTCAGAACTTTATTCAAACGAACGGAACTCTTATCGACCGTGAGTGGGCGGACTTCTTTGCGGAGAACATTTTCCATGTCCGTTTGAGTCTGGATGGCCCTCAGGTTGTTCATGATCGATTTCGCACTTATAAGTCGGCTCGAAAGAGCCATTCCGATGTAATCAAAGCTGTCGAGACACTGCGGGCTTCGCAGATAGAGCCTGTAGTTTCTTGTGTTATTACGGAGGATAGTGTTGGGATGATAGACGAGATTTACAGGTCGCTTCGCGACCTCGGTATTTCTCGGATCTCGTGTCTTCCCGCATTTGTCCAGATTGGCGGAAAAGTGGTACCGCCTACTCTCTCCCCAGAAGGCTATGCCCGCGCATACGCTAGACTTTTTGATATTTGGTCGGAAGATACGGGACGGATATCCATCCGAGAGCTTGAAGGCATAGTGTCAAGTATGATGGGGCGCCCGGCGGGCGACTGCACGTTCACAGGTGTATGTTCTCAAGTCGCACGCGTCGAACCAGACGGGAGAATGTATCCTTGCGAACTTCATAAAGGAGAATTGGGTGAGTGTTATGGGCGAATTGGTGAACAGCATTTATCTCAGATTCTGATAAAGCGGCATTCCTCAAAAGTAGGAAACTTATGCAAAACTCTTGTACAGGATGAATGCCGGGCCTGCCAGTGGTACAAGCTGTGCCACGGCGGATGTTATGCGGCTTACGTAGCACGCTCAGATGGGAAAAAGTTCTATTACTACTGTGAAGCACGTAAGCAGTTATTTGCTCACATTCAAGAAAAATTGTTGGAACTGCCACTGCTGATTAATAGAAGGCCACATGTAACGAATATCGGAGCACCCTCTGCATCTCCCGTTTAGAAACGGGACCGATTGGACGCGCTAGACTTTCTCGAATAGGGCACCTCCACTGAGTAGCCGAGTGGTTCCTCATAAACTGAATTCATTGTTCGATCCGAATCGCAAGGGAGTCCGGAGATTTCGATCAGTCTTGCAGTCGCCGGATTTCGTGTAGCGGATAACCAATGTTGTCTTGAGATTTAGATCCGTGAGCGAAGCGATGACCCCCAGTTTCGAAACGGCTTATGAGCAAGCTCAAGAACTGACTGTCTTTTGGTGTCCGCTCATGGATCGTGACGTTAAGCCACCTCCGCCCCGCTCGGCAAAGGTGTGGGAGGTTAGCGATCTAGTAAGGGCTGCCACTCAACTCCTGGAAGAAGGTAAACAGCCGCTTGGATTGGCTGAGCAAATTGCTACCGTATACGAAGGCCTGCTGCCAGCATCACCATCCAACAACTTCAGACGCTCGAAAGATCCCTACACCAGAACTGACTCTGATGAGGGCGATCGTGCTGACGGGTTCTTTGCCTCACAAATAGAAATGCTGAGAGAGAATCCTAGTACGCTTGAGTTTTGCCTTGATCCATCCGCCGCCTCAACGGTCTCGTTTGGGCTTTGGAAGGCGAGAGAGGATGTAAAAAGATTATCTCGCAAGAGCTTGTGGATTCCCGAGATTAATATCGCCAGAACGTACAACCAGAAACCCGAACTTAGTGAGTTTGAGCTACATCTCCAAACTTATAGCAGGAAGATGGGACAATCGGAAATCCTCTTGAAGCTCGATGGGCAATCGTGGTTCTATAGTGAAAAATCCACGCCTAAGTTCCGCGCCGCCCGCCCTGAAGTGAGATGGGTTCTAACGACAACAACACGTGACAACTGGACCTTCCAGTTTAGGGCCATTCTGGAACGCCTTAACAAAAGCCACCGGACGGGGTACGGACAAATAATCGTTGACCAAATGGATAAGCTTTTGGAACCGTCCCTTGGGGCAATTATTGAACCCAGCATTGAGGACGAGGCGCTTAGACTGTCGGTTATGGGCTGTTCGTCCTATCTCTTCAGACCTTTCTTCGAAGTAGTCCTTAATGAGGCCGTTGAGCATTCGTTCGCGGAAAATAGCAACGGTGACTATAGGAATCCGATATACCGACGGAAGTTGGGCCCGTCAGATGCAATTTTGCTAGAAACTAGAAGCGGGTCGCGGGAATCCGACCGAGAAGTGCTCTATGCCTTCTATTCTCTCGGCCAGCCTGATGCTCCGTCTCAAGCTGCCGGAATGTGTCTCTGCGGGCTCTCTTATCCGAGGCACGAGGATCCTGTCGATTTGAGCATTATAGCCAATCTTCGCATTGGAGCGGCCCAGTGGATCCAAACACAATATCAACTTGACAGGAACGAACGCGGCTTGGGTTGGAGTTGGAGGCTCCTTTCTTCGCCGCATTTTTATTTTGCTGATCAGCCGATGCTCCTTGCTGATAGCAACTCCGACGAGACACAGAAGAAGAATTGTGAGGACGAAGCTCTCAAGACAGCCAAGAACCGTTGGGAGACTTTGATGACGGAGTTTTTCGAAGGGCTGAATCAAAAGGTTCATCGACGTTGACAGAAGGTACTCCATAACTTCTTAACGTGCCGACTCATTTAGTAGCTACGATCACCATCCGGCATGATTGCATCGAGAAAACTGATTCGTCAAAATCGCCGTAAACCTGAGCTGCCGAAAAATCCGTAGATTCAAGGAGAGACCTAAGCTCAGGCCACGTATACAGTCGCTGGACTGAGGCCCTTACCTCTTCGACGCCATCCGCATATCGAATTGTATGGTGTTGAACCCATCGTCGGGATGTGGAGTCAAAATAATTAGTGATAGTCCAAATCTCGTCATCCACTGCGACCCTCTTTGTGACCAAGTTCTCCTTAATACAGTGATCAATATTCGGGAGATTCAAGATCAATTTGGCATGATCTTTGACAACTCTGGCTGCCTCCCTTAGAACCCGCAGATCATCTTGCTCGTTCAGCCACAGCCCAAGGCACTGCTCTTGGCCCACAATCAGGTCATACATGTGGTCTTCCAGAGGAAGGGCCCTATAGTCGCCATTTAGGGCTTGGCTTATGTGCTCTTTCTCACTTTTCCTTACATTCCACTCCTTCAACAAGGCAAAACTTAGTTCTACTGCATCCACAGCAATCCCCAAATTCGCAAACGAGTGCGACAGTACACCCCATTTGCAGCCAAGTTCTAGGACCCTTGACCCTTGGTTTACGCCACCTAGACTTGCTAGGGCGCCAACATTAGGTTCCTCGTTAGACGTCGATTCATATTTTGAGAACCGAACGAATTTATCGTCGAAGAAAGTTTGCCACCATTCCAGATGACTGATCTCCATTTCGGCCGATTCTGGTAGAACGGCATCTGGTTGAAGCGTCCAAAAACTGAAACGTCTAAGCCAGTCAAAATAAACACTCGCCGGAAAACGGCGCACTGAGCGTTCAGCGAGTTCCCGCGCAGCACTTATGAATTCTTTTGATAGGAATCCGACTGCCGGACATGCTCTATGCACAAGCCAAGCTAAGCGTCCGTCTGCTTGCGGAGTGGCTCTGAACGGATAAGCGCCACAATCAAGCGGTTTTACATCCTGGATTGAGCATGATCCATCTGTTGCCAGAAAGCTGCACGGTTCCTTTAGTATGTCACGCTCTTCCCCATTAGGTTTTCGACCGATTACAAAATAAGATCCGTCAACCGTTTTGACCTCTACAAAATAGTCCTTCCCAGTGGCCGCAACGATGCGATCGCGTTCCTTCTGGTCCAGAATCGGAGAGCTATAACGACAACAGCGAGAACCACAAGGAATGCAGTGAGGTAAAAGGCTGGCTTGAGTTCGCAGGTTAGTCATAGGTGATTAGTATTTAGCCGATCGCCCGATAAGAAGTGTCTCCAACACCAGGTTCAGTTCGTTTTATCCTCTCAGGCCACAGCAAGAGTTGAGGAGCCCCCTCTAACATTACGGACACTTTACTGCCATGGGCCGGCTGAAAATGCTCATTGCGCGCTTCGATTATAATTCCCGACGGATTTGCGAATCTGCAGAATCGAGTTGATCCTTGTAAGAAGAGCGACATAACCTCCCCATCGAGGGTGGAACCCGATCTCAGTGACGCCTCATCTTGCTTGACAGTCAGAACCTCGGGGCGAAAAAAAAGTTTCGCTCGACAATTCCCCTCATTCCAGGTACTTGCAAGACGATTATCGATTGGAAGATCAAGAGGAATTGCTGAGTTCTGAAATCTAAGTGAATTTCCAACCGCCACCACTTCGCCCGGGAGGGCCACCGGTTCCAGGAAAGACACCACTTGTGCTACACGCGGAGTAGCCGGACACCAATATAGATCTTCCCATGAACCTCTCTGACTGATGGACCCTTCATCAAGAAAGAAAACTGTGCCGCCAGCCTCCTGAGCATCTTGATGATTGTGAGTGACCAGCACAGTTGTCGTTCCGGCAGAGCGTAACTCAGAAAAGACGAACTGCCGGGCTTCTCTCTGTAGTGGAGCGTCAAGCTGACTGAACGGTTCATCAAGGAGCATTACATTAGGCTCTCTAATCATGGCCCGCCCCAGCGCTAATCGTTGCAATTCACCACCGCTCAGCAGAGTTGCGCGTCGATCGAGAAACGAACCGATTCCAAAGCGCTGCGCGATTGCCTTAACTCTTGATATAGCAGCATCCCTCTTGAACCCTTTCGCTAGCAAAGGCAATAAAAGGTTCGTGCCGACCTGCAAATGAGGGTAAGACGCCAAGTCTTGGAAAACCATACCAAGATTTCTCTGTTGCGGCGTCTTATTTGTTACGCGCTCATGATTCATGAAAACATCACCCTCGTCTGGCTCTTCTAAACCGGCAATAATTCGCAGCAGAGTGGTCTTCCCACAACCCGAGATACCGAGAACGGTTGAGATTTCCCTATCAGGGAATTCGCAGGACACATTGTTAAGAACTAGCTGCTCACCAAAAGACTTCTTAACTGATTCGAGGCCGACTCCCATGCTCCGACGACTCCTTCCCTAATTGGTCTTCGCCCACCGCTTCATAATTCCCGCTGCCCAAAAAACAAGGATTCCCACAGGAGCTGGCAACAGCGCTAAGGTGCCTAGCGCAGCGATCTGCCCCCAAACAATATGACTCCCGGTTAACATTGACAGAATCGATACCGACATAGTGCGAACACGTGTATCGGTTAACACTGATGCAAAAAGCAACTCGTTCCAAGATCGCACAAAGCACAGCATGACGATGCCAAACAATAGCTGACGAATGGCAGGTAAGTGCACTTGCCAAAGGACGGCAAAGCCGGTGTACCCATCGATCCAAGCTATTTCATCTAGACGTTTAGGTAGGCTGTCCAGAAACGGCGTCAGTAGCAAGATGATTAGGGTCGCATTGATCACGCTGTAGAGTATCAGCAGACCGCCGATCTCGTCATAAAGTCCGAGCTTAAGAAACCAGAAGTACATCTGTAAGCTAAACGCAACTGGAGGTACAAGCCATAGTGTCAGGGAGGTTGTGTAGAGCAGAGTGGATAGTCTTCCGCGTCTCCGTGAGACCGCATAAGCGGTTGGAACACCAAGAACCGCCGCAAATAGAGCAGCAAACACTGCAAGACTTATTGTGTCAACCAAGATGGTCGAGATCGGTAGACGCTCCGAGAGTGATTTGTAGTGCTGCAGAGTTAGATCGTCGACCCGTGGCATCCCTCGAAGGACAGCTTCATAATTAGTGAAACCCACGACGACAAACAATCCGACTGGCAAGATAACGACGATCCCAGTCACAACCAATGCAATAGCCCTCCCTGTGGCCAGACTCCTGTCTCGGTTCTTCGTCATCCAACCTCCTTTCTTACTACTCCCCGCAGGCTTTTTATTTGGCTTGCTAGGACCAGGATCAGGACATACGCCACAACTTCGATCAGAATGAGATGAGCGGCACCAATACCAAATCTCTGCTGGTTAAAGGTAATTCTCGTTGCATAGATACTGGTCATGAGTGTAGAAACACCTGGACCGCCCCCTGTCAGAGTCTGAGGTAGATCATAGGCCCGAAGTGCTTCCATCAGTCGGAATAGGACCACTATTGTGACTGGAATCAGCAGGTTGGGCAGAACTACAAAACGTATGAGGGTTAATCTACTCAAGCCATCGACACGAGCTGCTTCCAATTGCTTTGTGGGGATCAGTCGTAGAC
>JBKPPU010000326.1:0-2418 GCA_046733695.1 Acidobacteriota bacterium | reverse complement strand
CTGCAATAACACTGGCTACAAAGGACGAATTGGACTTTACGAAGTGATGGAGATCACCGACGAGATTCGAGAACTGATCTTGATCGGGGCTTCCGCACTTGAATTGAGGAAGAAGGCGATCGACGACGGCATGATCACTCTCCGCGAATCCGGCTTGCACAAGATTCGTGGCGGCGTGACCACGCCCGAGGAAGTCGTTCGGGAAACGGTCGCCTAACCGAGGAGAACGAAGATGCTTAGACCAATTGCAATAGCCCTGATCCTTGTGCTGTCCGTGGGGGTGATGTTGCCTTTCGCGAACGAAGCACATGGAATCCGGCAGACTGTACAGGTTGGACAACAACGACGTCATCATCGCTTTCGTTCACGCGCGTGGTGGCGACGTTATCGTGCGCGCTTGCGACAAAAGAGATTGGACGCTGAGATGGCGGCCCATCGAAAGCAAATGCTCACACTCCCCCAAAACATCAATGTGGCCGAGCTCCAGGGTCTCTCAGGTCCGGAGTTGCCGTCACTGCCTTCTAACTCTGCGACGAGCACAACTCTGCCGCCGCCAGTCATGACCGGCAATGTTACGCCTGTTGCGCCTGCTGCGAATCATGCAAACGGTGCGACACGTCCACGTGTTGTCAACGCGGAACGCCCGGCATTCAAGACAGCCGAGGCGAACATGCCCGGACAAATGAATCTTGCGGTAGTCGCGTTGAGCAGACCGAATCCGACCTTCCTGACTTCTCGTGAAGAGAAGAAGATGCTGGGCGGAGTGGCTGTTGCGGATCTGCGCCGCATGGTCATCGATAAGATGGTTTCGTCCGGCGGTTGGGTCGTCAACGACTTCGTTCGTGAAGTTAACGGTGCTCGCGTTTTCGTAGTTACGGCGCGAACTCCGAAGGATGCACTCACGCCGGAGAAAGTGTGGACCTTCTATTTCACCGAAGCGGGCGGCCGCATTTACGGGCTAACCACTGACACAACGGTTGAGAACGCAGAACGCATGACGACCGAAGCCGAGCGCTTCATCGAGTCGTTGCGCGCGAAAGCCGCGGTTCAAACTGGTAGCCGCTAATTACTTCTCTGTATAGGTCCTATAGGTCGTATAGGACCTATTACAGAGACCCGACGCAGGAGAAATTGACCTAGATGCGACTGAACGAATCCGCTCCGCAAATCTCTCTCTCAGAACTGCTGAGAAAGCTGTCCGAACTCGGCGGTTCGGATCTTCATATCACGACCGGCTCGCCCCCGCAGGTCAGAGTTGACGGCCATCTTCGTCCGCTCGACATGTATCGCGTGCTTACATCCGCAGATACAAAACAACTTGCTTACTCGGTTCTGACCGACGCTCAAAAACACCGCTTCGAGGAGAACCTCGAACTGGACTTCTCGTTCGGCGTCAAAGGCCTGTCGCGATTTCGCGCCAACTTGTTCAATCAGCGCGGCGCGGTGGGCGCAGTGTTTCGCGCCATTCCGTACGAGATCAAAGCTTTCGAAGAATTGGGATTACCCGCGATTGTCAAACAACTTTGCGAGAAGCCGCGTGGACTGATTCTCGTTACTGGTCCAACCGGTTCCGGTAAATCAACCACACTCGCGGCGATGATCGACAAGATCAATCGCGATCGTCACGATCATATTTTGACGATCGAAGACCCGATCGAGTTTCTGCACAACCACAAAGGCTGTTTGATCAACCAGCGCGAAGTTAATGCCGATACGCACGGATTCGCCGCCGCACTACGCACCGCACTACGCCAGGACCCGGACGTGGTTCTGGTCGGCGAAATGCGCGACCTCGAAACGATCGAATCCGCGTTGCGTATCGCTGAAACCGGTCACTTGACCCTCGCTACGCTGCACACCAACTCTGCCGCTTCAACGATCAACCGTATCATCGACGTGTTCCCTTCCGACCAGCAGGCGCAGATTCGCGCGCAGCTATCACTCGTGCTGGAAGGCATTTTGTGTCAGGCGCTACTGCCTCGAGCTGAAGGCGGCGGCCGTGCAATGGCTCTCGAGATCATGGTGCCAAACAGCGCTATCAGAAATCTGATCCGTGAAGACAAAGTCCACCAGATCTACTCGATGATGCAGACCGGTCAGGACAAATACGGAATGCAGACATTCAATCAGGCTTTAGCGACGCTCTACCACAAGCGCCAGATCAGTTTAGACACCGCCATGCAACGTTCGTCGAACGTAGATGAGTTGCGCGAGCTGATCGATCGTGGGTCGGGGTTGAATGCGCCAAACGGTCAGAAGCCTCACGCGAGTCCTTACGCTCAAGCCCGGCCGATTGGTAGTAGACCAAACGTGCAAAACAGATAAGCCACTCTGGAGCTTACAGCCATGCCTACATTTGTTTTCAAAGGCCGCAACCGATTGAACGAGATCGTTGTCGGCGAACGCGTCGCGGATAAT
>JBKPPU010000325.1:0-2286 GCA_046733695.1 Acidobacteriota bacterium | reverse complement strand
ACCCTGCTCGTCAAATTCCATTCCGAAGTCGAGCCCCATGCCGTTCAAAATCTCTTTGATCTCATTGAGCGACTTCTTGCCGAAGTTCTTGGTGGCCAGCATCTCGCGCTCGGTCCGTTGGACCAGATCGCGAATCGTGCGGATGTCGGCGTTCTTGAGACAGTTGTAAGAACGAACCGACAGTTCGAGCTCATCAACCGAGCGGTCCAACTGATCGTTGCGCGGCAACGGCGGACGCTCCATCTTCGCGTAAGCGAAATCGTCCGTGTCCTCTTCGAAGTTGATGAAGATCGACATGTGATCCTTGATCAACTTCGCCGCCAGGCCGATCGAGTCTTCCGGCTTCACCGATCCATCGGTCCAAACTTCGATGGTGAGCTTGTCAAACTCGGTGTTCTGCCCGAGACGAGCTGCTTCGACGTTGTAATTAACTTTCTTGACCGGTGTGTGCACGGAATCGATGGGGATATAGCCCAGCGACAGATCTTCGTCGAAGTTTCTGTCAGCCGAGATGTAGCCACGGCCGCGCTTCAGTCGCATCTCGACTTTCAAAGCTCCGTTGTCGCTGACAGTCGCGATGTGTACTGACGGGTCGAGAATCTCCACATCGGCATCGACCTCGATGTCAGCCGCAGTGACTTCGCCGGCTTCTTCCTTCGAGATTCTCAGCGTCTTGGGCTCGCTGCTGTGCAGTTTGAATGGTACCTGCTTGAGATTAAGAATAACGTCGGTGGCGTCTTCCACCACCCCTTTGATCGATGAAAACTCGTGCTCGACGCCTTCAATCTTGACTGCCGTAATAGCAGCGCCTTCGATCGAAGATAGCAGTGCGCGACGAAGAGAGTTACCCACGGTGGTCCCAAAACCTCGTTCGAATGGCTGCGCTGAAAAGCGGCCATATCGCTCCGTGAGGGTCTCTGCGTCCGCCGCAAGGCGTCGCGGCATTTGAAATCCTGTCCAAAGATTATTTTGATCCATAGCCATAGTTCAGAGTCCTAAGAAAAATGCGCAGGGCCAAGTGTAGTACCGTGGTGATACCACACTTGGTCGGGTTAACTACTTACTATAAAGTTCGACAATTAACTGCTCGTTGATGGTGCGATCGACATCGTCACGCACCGGCAAACTGGCGACACGCGCAGTCATCTCTCCGCCGTCTGCATTAATCCACGACGGACGTCCACGACCGGACGCAGTTTGCCATGCGCCTTCGATGTGAGAGTTCTTGCGACTCGCATCTCTCACACTGATCACGTCACCGGGTTTTACCTGATAAGAGGGAATATCTACTTTGCGATCGTTTACCTGAATGTGACCGTGGTTGACCAACTGCCGCGCCTGACGGCGTGAGGTCGAAAAGCCCGCACGGTAAACCGCATTATCCAACCGGCGCTCGAGCAGGAACAGCAGGTTCTCACCGGTAATTCCCTTCATGCGAGCGGCACGTTCGAAGTAGTTTCGGAACTGCCCTTCGAGAATGAAGTAGATACGTTTGACCTTCTGCTTTTCCCGGAGCTGCTGGCCGTAACCGACCAGTGCCTTGCCGCGGCGCAGCGAGTTTCCGTGCTGCCCCGGCGGTTGCGTACCACGTTTTTCAATCGGACAAGCGGGTTTGTAACAACGATCGCCCTTCAAAAACAGCTTTGCGCCTTCGCGACGGCAAAGACGACACACAGCATCTCTATACCTAGCCAATTATTTTGCCTCCAGTCTAATGATTAGACGGAAAAGTTTACAGGTTGTGCTTTTGCACGAACCCTTCATCCTTTGGGTTATTTCTTATTGCCGATTGGCAATGCTTCAAACTCTTCTTCGCTTCGGCGGACGGCAGCCGTTGTGCGGAATTGGCGTCGTATCGCGAATCGTCATCACGCGGATGCCGGCATTCGCGATCGCGCGGATAGCTGACTCGCGACCACCGCCTGGTCCCTTCACGCGCACTTCGCATTGATGCATGCCGGCTTCATGCGCCTTCTTGGCTGCCTCGTATGCTGCCTGCTGCGCGGCGAATGGCGTGCCCTTGCGAGAGCCACGAAAGCCACGCGCGCCTGCCGATGATTGCGCAATCAAATTCCCTTCGAGATCCGTGATCGAGATCATCGTGTTATTGAACGACGCTGCGATATGCACGATGCCATTGGGAACGTTCTTCTTCTCTTTCTTACGAAAGACCTTCTTTTTTCCGCCTGCTTTAGCCATAACTTTTCAGTCGAATATTCAAAACTACTTCTTGCCGGGTGCCTTCTTCTTCGCGATGGTTGCACGACGTGGGCCCTTGCGCGTGCG
>JBKPPU010000324.1:0-5754 GCA_046733695.1 Acidobacteriota bacterium | reverse complement strand
GATCACACAAGTCTCACAGCGATGTGTGTGCAACACGAGACACACAATCATCGAGCGCCTGTGTTGCTGGTTGCTGATGATTCACGATCGCGTGGGCGGAGAAAATCTTAGCTTGACGCAGGAGATGATCGCTTCAAGAGTGGGCGCGCGGCGCGCGGGGATAACCGTTGCCGCCGGCATGTTACAGGCAATGCACGCGATTGAATATCGAAGGGGACGGTTGCACATCGCCGATCGTGACGTGCTCGAACGAACAGTATGTGAGTGCTATAACATCATGGCAAGCGACCTGCGTTTTACCCCCCCCAACGGTCTTAAACAGTCAGTCCACCTTCTCGCTGTAGAGAAATAATCGAATAACGCTCTCGCCGCTGACGTCATTGATGGGTACAACTGTGTGTACAAAGCGAATGCTCGTAGACTGGTGATCGCCATCGACGCTCGCCAGGATGGGATCGGTAGTAAATGATTGCGATTCTCGTACTGAAGTTCTGAGTGTCTTGATAAGTTCGTCCACATGCGTGCCGCTAAAGACTTCGCTAACAGTCAGTCCGATTGCATCTCTACTTCCCATAAGCTGTTTGTAGGCAGGATTGAGCGCCTGAATGGTAAGATCGCCGGCACTCAATACCATAACGTAGTAAGGAAATCTTTCCAGCATAGTTGCAATCTGAACTTGTTCCAGACGGTGTTGCTTGGACAGTTCCTGCAATTCAACTGTGCGTGCCGTCAATTCATCGTTTGTAGTTTGAAGCTCTTCGTTAGTCGCCTGAAGTTCTTCGTTATTGGTCTCGAGCTCTTCGTTAGTCGCCTGCAACTCTTCGTTGGTCGCTTCAAATTCTTCGTTCGTCGCTTGCAGTTCTTCCTGTGTGAGCATCAGCTCTTCATTGGCTGCCTGTAACTCCTCGTTCGCGTCCTGGAGCTCTTTATTCATAGAACTAAGGCGCTTGTTTGCAGCGCTGAGCTCGCCTATAAGATCAGAGTGTTCGCGCTGGGCCGCCTCGAGCCGTTTCTTGGTCTGGACCAGTTCGGTGATGTCCGACGCTGTGATCACGGCTAATTCGGGTGTGCTCTGCTCGATCTGCATTCCCATGATGGTCAGGCTCACGTATCTTCCAGAGCCCTCGGCCGCCTGGTTCAGTTCCAACTCGTTAAGATTCGTAGTTGTATGTTCACGAAAACAGGTATCGATCGCGCGGCGTACTTCCTGATAAGGTAATCCTCGAACAGTATGAAGAAAGTCCTGATCGTAGGCGAGATCGCGGACGCCGAGGAGTCGCCGGGCAGCGGCGTTAATGGTGAGTATTCGGTACTGGCGATCGATGATCACAACGGCCACGTTGGTGTAACGAAGCATCGTTTCATTGATGCGCCGCAGTTGTGAAACTTCGATATCAGCGTGTGTTAGATCGTGTGGAGTTGCGATGGTTACAGGCAGCAGTCCTCGCCGGGGATCGCGCGAGGGATTATTACCGGCGCCGTGTTGAAGCGTGCGCTCCTGTAGCGGAAAGGGAAGTGGTCCACCTAGACAACGATAGATTTTCCACTTCTTGTTAACCAGTTCGAAGCTTGCTTTGGTTGGCCGGGCCGTTTCCGCTTTTCCCAAAAAAAGATAACCGCGCGATTGATGCAGTGAATAAGCAAAAAGATCCAGAACAGTCTGTTGCAAATCGGGCTTCAGGTAAATCAACAGGTTTCGGCAAGTCACCAGGTCGATACGCGGAAAAGGAACTCCACGGCTGATGTCCTGTTGACCAAAGATCACGACCTGCCGGAGTGCCTTTGAAATGCGGTTCCCGTGATCGATGCGTTCAAAAAAACGCTCGCGGTAATCGTCGGGCAAATCGTTGAGCACATTCTGCGGGTAGAGCCCGCGACGTGCAAAGTTGACAGCGTCGGCGGCGAGGTCGGTGGCGAAGATCTTCACGTTCCACTCGGGAAAGTCGTGCCCCAGATGGTCTGCAAGCAGAAAAGCAAGTGAATAGGCTTCTTCACCGGTAGCACAGCCGGCTGACCAGAATCGCAGGCTGCGACCATTCTCTTTTCCACGGTCGACCAGGGCCGGTATAACTGTGCCTCTCAGGAAATCGAAAGCTTCCGGATCGCGAAAGAAGCCCGTCACTTTAATCAGAAACGCTTTTACGAGTTCGGTTACTTCCTCGGGATGGGTTCGAATAAAGTCAGAATAATCCCTGATGTTTCCATTATGCGTCACCGCCATACGGCGACTAATCCGCCGCAGGATTGTCGATGTCTTGTAGTTCCGGAAATCGATATTAGTATGCCCGCTGACCTGCGCCAGGAGGTCGCGTAACGGATCTTCGACCTTCTCTGTAGGCGCGAGGTTAACCCCTTTGAGAAGGTCAAAGAGCAGCGGCCCAATCAGCTCCATTTCAACCACGTGATCGACTGCGGTGGGCGGTAAGGAAAGCGGCATCGAAGGATAAGCAGCGGTTTGCGGATTCTGTATGATTACCACTCCGCCGGCATTCTTCACGTCGACTGCTCCGGCCGCGCCATCAGAGCCTGATCCGGTAAGAATCACAGCGATGAGATGTTCGCCGTAAGATTCGGCCGCCGTCGATAACAACATGTCTACTGATGGCTTGGGCCGATCGGCGTGATCGGCCTCGAGACGAACGTGTCCATCACTGATCCGCACGTGTCTATTGGCAGGCACGACGTAGATCTTGCCGCCTTCGAGCGGAGTTGGTCCGTGTTCGCTCACCACCACTATCGGCAGATTGCTGCGCCGCTCGAGAATTGAACCGAGTTGGCTGGGACGTTGTGGATCGAGATGCTGTGCGAGCACGACGGGCGCCGGAAACGACTTGCTGAGGGTGCTTACTAAGGTGGAAAGGGCGCCGACCCCACCCGCAGAGGAGCCAACCACAACCAGATCTGACTTGCCGGTTTCGGTCTTAATCGAATCGCTCATATTGGCTTTCAATCGTCGCCCGCTAATACGGGCTCGCCCATATCATCTTTCTCTGTGATCAGCAATATTTGCCGGATCCTTGAACTATGTTCTTCCGCTTCCTGCGCGCGCCTCTCGAATGACTGTGCTACTTTCATTTGATTCGCTCTGCGCGCACGTTCACCGATTCGCCTGGCCAGTATCATCTGCTCTTCGAGTGCCCGCACTGCAGACCAGAGTGCGACCTCGAGCATTTGGGACTGACCATCGCTCAGCGCCTCGGCTGAGAACGCATGTCCCACATGACAGCGGTAACGCAGCAGTTTCTCATCGTTGATTTCCCATAGTGCCCCATGGCAATCGGGACAAGTCAGCTTTGATACCTTGCCCAGGCGGTCGACACTGGCAATAAGCTCGGCACTCTCCATCGTTTGTTCTGCAATCTTCGCCTCAATCTCGATTTCGTCAGGCACGGGAAACCTTCCTTCCTCTGCTGCAGTTTCGCGGGAAAGCCGGTTCAACAATTCAGGAATCTCGCGCAATGGCAGTGAGTAATCTACATTGATTTCCTGCATGACACTTATCGGCATGCTGGGAAAAGGGGCCTCCAGCGGATCCTGAACGATCGCGATGCCGCCGCGCTGCTTGACAGCGCGCATGCCGGCAGCGCCATCGTCCCGGGCTCCAGTGAGCACTACTCCGATTACCCGCGGACCGGCCCAACGTGCCGCCGAACGGAAGAGAGTGTCGATGGAAGGACGGTGTAAGTTTTCTTTTGGACCATGCACCAGCCTCAGGTGATCGTGCTCGATGATCAAGTGGTGATCCGTAGGTGCGACGTATACTTTTCCGCGCTTTATTGGTTCGCCATCTACAGCGTGCGCGACGTGCAAATTTGACTCGCGCCCGAGAATGCTCGGCAACAGACTGGGCACATTTGATGAAAGGTGAAGAACAATAAAAACCGACGCGGGTAAATCAGCCGGAAGATTCCCAACCAGTTTTGTTAGCGCCTGGACTCCACCAGCGGAAGCTCCGATAACGATGATGTCGCGCGTGGCCATAAGTCTCCCGGCTTGGCAGTCTTGTTCAAAGACGAAAACAGGGGAGCACAGGTCCCAACGCGGCTGCACGGAGCCGTTATTCGCGTGTTCAAGAGGGAGTGGCGATCTTAGCACAGGAAAAGGATTTTCAATGTGGCTTTTTCTTTCTGTTTAGCGGGCGCTTTGGTGCGATAACGAACATTGCCACCCATTGCCGAATCCTCTATAATTTCACCGTTGAATACCCCTTTCCTCCTGTGGGTATAGTTGGCGCGGCGGACGGCAAAAACCGCCGCGCTTTTTTCTTTTTTCGTGATTGATTCCCGCCCATACCGGACGTAGACTTTGACCATTCGATCAGTCCAGAGCTTGCTCAATGAAACGTAGCAACACGCCCCCGATTGGTCTCAGTCTGCTCATCGCAGTCGTGTATTTTGCGGCGGCGGAACTCGGCCTGTCGCTCGCCTCCGTCCATGAAAACGTCACGCCGGTCTGGCCGCCAACGGGAATCGCGATCGCTTCACTGCTGATCTTCGGACTGCGCGTGTGGCCGGGCGTTTTTCTGGGAGCACTCGCTGCAAACCTCCTGACCAGTATTCCGCTCGCTTCGACATTCGGGATCGCAATCGGAAACACGCTCGAGGCGATTGTTGCGTGGTCACTTCTGAAACGATCGAAAGGTTGGCGCAAGTCTTTCGATTCAGTCGGCGACGTGTTGACGTTCGTCATTTACGCGGCAGTGCTGGCGCCGCTTGTAAGTGCCACGATCGGAGGTTTGAGTGTTTGCTTTGGCGATCCGAGTCAGTGGACAAGATTTTGGAGTTTATGGCTGACGTGGTGGATGGGTGACGGATTTGGTGCGCTGATCGTTTCACCGCTGCTGCTCTCGTGGAGCATGTCACGCAGCGTTGATCGTGAAGACACTGCCGAGATCGCTGGTCTGTTTGTTTTGCTCTTGATTGTGGTGTTGATTATTTTTGCAGGCTGGTTTCCCGGACCTGTCAAAACATACCCGCTTGCTTACCTGTGTCTGCCGTGTTTGCTCTGGGCGGCATTGAGATTCGATCAGCGCATTGTGACTGCCGCGATTCTGCTGATGGCCGGGGTCGCAGTCTGGGGTGCGAAACATGGCTATGGACCATTTGTGCAACCGAGTCGAAACGTGACGCTGTTGTTGCTGACCTCGTTTGTCGGTCTGAGTTCGTTGATGACCTTGCTGGTTGCGGCAGTCACTACGGAACGACAGAAAGCAGAAGCGGAAAAGTGGAAACTCGGATCGGAGCTCGAGCACCACCGCCGCCGCGTGGAAGACATCGTCGAACACGTTCCGGGTGTTGTTTGGGAAGCGTGGGGAAAGCCGGATGCAGCCAATCAACGAATAGACTTTGTCAGTAATCACGTCGAGACGATGCTGGGTTACAGCAAAGAAGAATGGTTGTCGACACCCAACTTCTGGCTGACGATTGTTCATCCTGACGACAAGGACCGTGCTGCTGCTGAAGCCGCGGCGATTTTTGCTTCTGGCAAAGGCGGCACGAGCCGGTTTCGCTGGATGCACAAAGATGGGCACGAGATCTGGGTCGAGGGGCAGTCGATCGTTGTTTGCGACGAGACTGGCCCGGTGGGAATGCGTGGGGTGACGATGGATATTACCGCTGCTGTTGAAGCCGAGATCGAACGTGCGGAGCTTCTGGAGCGCGAGAGTCATGCACGACAGCAGGCTGAGGAAGCGAGCCGCTTGAAGGAGGAGTTTCTGGCGACTGTTTCGCACGAGCTGCGAACGCCGCTGAACGC
>JBKPPU010000323.1:0-24534 GCA_046733695.1 Acidobacteriota bacterium | reverse complement strand
ACTATTCATATCTATCCGGAATCTTTCAAAACTAGTCTTCAGGAGAAACTGAATGTCTCAAGAATGGACTCCCCCGCCCAGCTCGGGCGCGCCTGCCAGCGTTCCTAATTACCTGGTACCGGCAATCATCTCGCTTTTCTGTTGCTTACCCCTCGGCGTCGTGGGAGTGATCTTCGCGGCTCAGGTGAATGGCAAAGTCGCCGCTGGCGACACTGCCGGTGCGCTCGATGCTGCCAAGAAAGCGAAGTTGTTCAGCTTCATCGCCATCGGATTGGGACTACTCGGAATCGTTGGCTACGTACTGTTTGTAGTTATCATGGGTGTGGGGATGGGCTTGGCTGGAAGCAGTAGTAGTTTCTAAGCAGTCGTCGCACGGCTGAAGAAACCAACCATGCCGCGCTTTCAGATTTTTCTGCCGGGCTGAATCAATCAGCCCGGTGATAAAATCTCGCCGGAGTTCTCAACAACGTGACCCGATTCTGCACAAAATGCGGCGCCATCAATGATGAGATGGCCCAATATTGCATCACCTGCCAGGCACAACTTTCGCCACCGATCGGTTCTGGTTATCAACCAATGCAGTCTGTCAACATTGGGGCGATGGCTGATTGGAAAGCGATGGGTGGAGACAAGAAGCTGCCCGCTGGAATCCTCGCGATCCTGCTAGGCAGTCTTGGTATTCACAAGTTTATCCTTGGCTATACTACGCCGGGAGTCATCATGTTGTTGATTTCGGTCTTGAGTTGCGGGACGTTGGCGGTTGTCCCGAGTGTTATTGGTATCATTGAAGGCATCATCTATCTAACCAAGTCGGACGAAGAATTTGTGAGAACTTATATTCAGGGTCAGAAGGGGTGGTTCTAAGTTTTCGGTAAGTACAAACGTCTTCCGGACTCGGCCTCACTTTTAATCCGGTGACCCACACAGCATAATCGCTCCATGACTGAGCTGATCTACCGGCGCTCGACTGTCATCACAATCTGGTTGTTGTTGTTGGCCGGATCCATTTACTTGTACGTGTTTGAACCGGGCAAGACCGGGCTCTTCCCTCCGTGCCTGTTTCGCGCGCTTACCGGTTTGACTTGTCCGGGTTGTGGTTCCACTCGAGCCATGCACCAGATTCTTCACGGTCACTTCGCGGCCGCGTTCATGCTCAATCCACTTTTCCTGTTGGCAATTCCTTTTCTGTTGTATGCGTTGCTGCGGTATAGCGTCGTGGTGTTGCGTGGTGGTATACCGCGACAGAATGCACTGCCTGCGTCTTACATCTATGCACTGTTTGTAATCGTGGTTTCGTTTTGGGTCTTTCGTAACACACCGCTCTATCCGTTCGCTTCGTAATGAGGTCGAAAATATGCGTGCAGCCTTGTTCGTAGTTCTGTTGCTTGTCGTAGCCTTCTGTTTACCAAACGTGGCGAGAGTCGCAGCTGACAAACCGGTGATTCCGGTGCGACCGGTTCACACGTTTTCAATCGTGGCGCGCGATCCGGCGACAGGTGAGTTGGGTGTTGCGGTGCAGTCACACTGGTTTTCGGTTGGACCAATCGTACCGTGGGCCGAAGCAGGTGTCGGCGCGGTTGCGACGCAGTCGTTTGTTGATCCCAGTTACGGCAAAAACGGGCTCGAGTTGATGCGGGCCGGCAAAAGTGCTCCTGATGCGTTGAAAGAGTTACTGGAAAAAGATGAAGGACGAGAAGTCAGACAAGTGGCGATGATCGATGCGCAAGGTCGTGTAGACGCATGGACCGGCAAGAACGATATCCAGGCAGCCGGCCACATCGTCGGAAAGAACTTTTCCGTGCAAGCCAATCTGATGCTCAACGACAAAGTTTGGCCCGCGATGGCACGCGCGTTTGAGAACACGAGGGGGGACCTTGCAGATCGCATGCTGGCGGCGCTCGACGCGGCGCAAGCCGTTGGCGGTGACATACGCGGCCGGCAATCAGCTGCCATGATCGTTGTCACGGGTAAACCGACCGGTCAGGCGTGGAAGGATCGGATCTTTGATCTACGGGTTGACGATAGCCCGCAACCGTTGTTGGAGCTTCGCCGTCTCGTGAAGTTGCAACGCGCCTATAACCACATGAACGCCGGAGACCTGGCAGTTGAAAAGAAAGACAACGAAGGAGCACTGCGGGAGTACGGAGCCGCGGAGAAGTTGGTGCCCAATAGCGCTGAGATGATCTATTGGCACGCAGTGGCACTCGTCAACATGGGCCGTGTTGATGAGTCGTTGCCCCTCTTTCGCCGGGTCTTTGCGATGGACCGCAACTGGATCACATTGACGCCCAGGTTGCCGAAATCAGGGCTGCTGCCCGACGATCCGAAGTTGATCCAAAAAATCGTGTCTGTTGGGTCCGGAAGGAAATAGGTCCGTATAAACACTGAGGACCATTGATTTTACTTGACCTGAGCCCCGGTCACACCTTATAAGAACAGCCACACTGAACGCCCCGTTCCTCTCGCCCGTTATCGGTAGTAGAAATCGAGGATCGAAAGCATGCGCACCCTTACCCCCGGCCAATGGTATCTCCGTTTCACTTGCGAGCACTGCAAGGAGAAGGAAATTCTTTTCCCTGATCTTTCGCGAGGTCAGGCACGGATCAAAGCCACTTACGTCGTCGAGTGTTCGAGCTGTTCTCACACAGGCTCATACGATGCCGACGACATCGAGCGTTACGAACACCCTTTAACGGTTGACACTTGAATCCGTCGCTCGTTGATTGGTCCTTTCAACTACCAAACACAGCCCCATGATCAGATAGAACACGGTGACTACTTCGGAGTCGCCCCAGTTGTAATGGACCAATCCACTCGAAAAAAATCCGAGTGTGCCGCCTAGCGCACCCAGTGCGACCCCGCGAGCAAAATCATCAACGCCTGGGCGCCGCGTAATCCGCCAGAGCATTCGAATGTAGACACCGATCAGGATCAGCCAGACGATCAAAGCCGGTAGACCACGCTCGAGCGCGATTTCGAGCAGATTTGAATGCATGTGACCGATCGGTTGTCGCCCGTTATCGAACAATCCCCATTCACGCCAGTGCCCCTTGATTGAATCAAGACCAACTCCAACGAGGATGTGTCGCGGGTTACTGATCAGCAGGTGAAATCCTTCTCGCCAAACCATCTCACGCCAGCTCGTCGACTGATCCTTCTTGTCGAAGAAACCGATGCTGCGTTTCTGCTGAAGCAAAACGACACTCGCCAGCACGAGCGGAATCGCACACGCGCCCACAATCAGAATCATGCGACGTGACGATGACAACAACAGCATCGCGACTACAGAAACTGCAAAACCGATCCACGAAGCACGTGTGACTGTCATTCCGAGTGCAAAGACGAGTCCGATCACTGCGAGTACGAGCAACACGCCGGTCAGACTTCGCTTCTGTTTGAGTGCCAGAAGCAATCCGAGAGCTAGTGACGCGATCAGTTGCAGTACCTCGGAGTAAGTGACCCAGTGGTTATAAAACCCCGTGGCGCGCCAATCGCGACCGCGCGACCAACTGCTGATGCCTAGCTGGTCCAAAACACCGTTTCCGGGCAGTAATTGGCCGCGCGGCACTTCCAGCTCCGGCATCCATTCGACGCGGTAGATTTTGACTTTCGCCGTCGGAGTTCCGGAGACGAGCGCTTTTGCTAATTCTTCGGGTGTGCCAACCGGACTACCGTCAACTTCCCAAATCGTATCGCCGTTAACGATCGGAGTCGGTTGCGTGACGGTTCTCGTACGAAAGACTGCTTTCGTCAATGGACTACCGGGCGCAACACCCTCGACTTTCACTCCCTTACCGATCGCCAGTTGGCCCGCAGTAAGCAAAACATTGATCATGCACGATCCGATTAGCGCCAACGCGAGTAGTCGCACCAAACGTAATGAAGGAACGTTTTGCGAAATCAGATAGACGATCGTAAACAGACTTGCTGCCCGCATCTTACCGATGGACATTACCTGGCTGTAGGAAAAAAGTGACGAGATACCGCTGAGGATGAAAAATCCCAGCAATGCGTAATCGAGGGGCGAACGGAAGATCCGCGGTCGCGGATAAATCGCGAGCCGGGCCACCCAGAGAACCATCCCAAGCAACCACGCCGCCTGCGTGACTGCAATGGAATGCGGGGCGAAAACGGCGATGATAAACAGACAGCCAACGACAGCTCGTTCAAGCCAGGTCGAAATCTGCATAGACGGCATATTAGAATGGCAATGGTCTACTAATCCAACTCAGCGGAAAACCTATGCGCCATTTCTTGTTAATCCTGTCATCAATCTTGTTCATCCTGTCTATAACTGCCTTCTCACAAACGCCCTCCCCGACTGACTACGTAAAATCAGTCCAGGACGATCAGCGCGTAAAAGCCGCATTCGATCACATCGACAAAAACCACGACGCGATACTCCGCGAGTGGATCGCGATCACGGAAGTCAACGCACCTTCAAAACAGGAACAGGAGCGCGCCAAATTCATCGAGAGTCTCCTTCGCAAGTTCAAGCTCGACATCCGTTACGACTCCGTCGGCAACTTGATCGGGACACGCAAAGGAACTGGCGGTGGTCCGGTTACCGTTTTCGATGCGCACATGGATACGGTCTTTCAACCGGGTCTCAAGATCAAAGCGACTGTTCGGGACGGGCGCGTTTATGCTCCGGGCATTGGCGACGACACCCGCAATATCGAAGCGCTGCTCGCGACGATTCGCGCACTCGATGCCGCGAAGATCAAAACTAAAGGTGATCTCGTCTTCCTATTCACCGTCGACGAAGAAGCGGGCATGACAGGCGCGAAGCAGTATACAAAGGAAAACAAAGGCAAGGTTGATTACTACATCGCGCTTGATGGTGGTTACGAAGGATTCACCTACGCCGGTATCGGAATCAACTGGTATCGCCATCACTTCATTGGACCAGGTGGCCACACTCGTTCGCGGACGCCGCCTTACTCCGCGACGTTACCACTCGCCCGCGCCATAGCTCGCATCTATGAATTGAAAGTTCCGACGAATCCTTCGTCAAATTTGAATATCGGAATGCTGGGCGGATCGGAAGTGCCCAACGCAAAGGCGGCTGACGCATGGTTTACGGTTGATCTGCGTTCCACGAACAACGACGTAATAGCTGATTTAGAAAAGAAGATCGCAACGATTCTCGATGAAGAAGCCAAGCGTGCCGGTGTAACCGTGAAGACCGACGTGATCTCTTCGTCACCGGCGGCAGTCTTGCCGGGCAATCGTGAATCGAAGCTCGTTAAGGTCGCGGAAGCCGTGCATCGCGCGATGGGATTTGATCCACCCATCGGAAACGCGGGCTCAAACAATTCAAGCGCGGCGCTTCTGCAAGGCATCACCTCCATTTCGACCGGGGCCGGTCCCTGCAGCGACTCCCACGCTCTCACGGAGAACTGCGAGATCGAACCATTGTATAAGGGGATAAAGAAGATACTGCTCTTAGAAGTGGCTCTCGCTGGACTCTCACAATAATCCGTTCCGAATCCGTGTAATCAGTGGCCCTGACCACCGATCATCACGAACCCTGTGCGAAGAATGATCTTTAGATCGAGCAGCAACGACCAGTTCTCAATATAAAAAAGATCGAGCCGCACCATCTCTTCAAACGGCAACCGATTTCGCCCCGAAACTTGCCACAAGCCCGTGACGCCAGGCTTCATATCGAGTCGTTTACGATGCCATAGCTCATACGCCTCGACTTCGTAAGGGATCGGCGGCCGCGGTCCAACGACGCTCATATCACCCGACAAAACATTAAATAGTTGCGGCACTTCATCGAGACTCGTGCGTCGCAAAACCTTTCCAATTCGCGTGATTCGAGGATCGCTAAGCAGCTTGTAAGTCGGTTTCGAATCGTTACCGACGTTTGCTTCGGCACGACCAGCGATGAACGCCTTCTGGTATTCACGATGAACTTGCGAATCAGCTCCGGCCTTCATCGTGCGGAACTTGTAGAGCAGAAACAGCCGTCCATCCATGCCGACGCGCTCCTGCGTATAAAACACCGGGCCCTTCGAGTCCAGCTTGATAAGCACCGATATCAACAACCACAACGGGAACAGCAGCACAATCGCGAGTGCCGAAACGATCAGATCGAAAGTGCGCTTCAAAATCCGCGCGGCATTGGAAAGTGGTTCGCGAAAGAGACGGATCATCGGCAGTACACCGATTTGATCGATCTCAGTCTTGCGCGGCAGGCAATTGAAGAGGCTCGGTGCAATGCGAAACTCAACGCCACGTCTGCGCCCACACCGAATCATTACTTCAAACAGCGTATCGGCATTGACGTCCGCATCCGCGATGATGACTTCGTTCGCACCCGAATCGCGAATCACGTCCGGCAGTGATTCCAGAGTACCGATTACCGGCACGTCTTCGTACGTCAACTGGCCGTCAACACTCTTCGTATCAACCACTCCGATCACGCGATAACCGAGTGACGGCCGCTCGCGCATCTCGCGTATAAATAAGGACGCTTCCGGTCCACGCCCGACGACGAGGGTGGGAATCAAGTTGATTTGGCGGCTCCGCACGAATGTCTGCACCGCGCGCATGAAGAAGCGCAGCGCTCCAATGATGATCAGGACGAAAAGAAAGTCGGCGACGAAAACACTTCGGGCATATGAGAACGCACGAAACTCAAATCCTCCGCGATACAGAAACGCCGCAGCGACAATCAACAGTGAACCAATCGCCGTGGCTTTGAAGATGCGTACGGCGTCGTCAAAGAAGGAAAACTCTCCGCGAACGCGATACAGATCGCAGTAACGAAAAGTCACCAACCGAATACAAACTACAAACACCAGCAAGGCACCGTAAGGCGCAAAGCTCTCGCTCCACGCCAGACCGCGTTGCGTCGCGAAAACCACAACGCCTTCGCGCTCATAAAAGGCAAGCATGAAGGAGACGGCCGCGGCCAGGGCATCCGCAATGACAAGCGAGACTTTTACAGTAGGCACGATCCAACGCGGCGCACGTCCAGGAACACGCACCACACTGGCATCGATCGTTGTCTGCTTAGTTCGCTCCGCTCTCATTCGAGAATTAGTCGCACTACTTCATCAATCACGCCGACTGATCTTCGAGGCTTTGCTGGTTGCTTCTTCTCAATCGACAGGCTGCGTAGGTCCTCAACGTTCGCGATCCTTCGCAACCGTCCCTCTTTAACCAACTCTTCGTCCACGGCCGCCCAGCTTCCGGCATACATACTCGCCGCAGGCACCCCAAGCGCCGCCGCTTCACGATTGATCGTCCCGCCGGCACTAATCGCCAGGTCGCTAGCGGCGATCAGGTTTGCGCCATCCAACGGCGCCGCGGGAATGATCAACCGCTCCATCGTATACGCCGCGCGTTGCGCCTCATTTCTCGGCAGCAGTATCACCTGCACATTCTCTTTCGCCAACAACATCCGCAGCGCCTCATCAAAGAGCGTGTTCTGAAAACGATGATACAGCGCGTCATGCGCCGGGGGCCGCATCAGGACCAGCGTATTATCCGGGTTGACGCCAAGCTCACACAACTGCGGGCCAAACGATGGGTCGGGCTGAAAGTCGGCGAGGTAAACATCTTCCTTCGTTCCGTGATATCGCCGAACCTTGCCTGCCCGCGCACCATACGCGCGCAAACGCTTCGCCGGGAAGCTGGCGGGAATAATGATGCGAGAAGCGAGACGAAAAGCGAGATGGTTCGCAGGCTGGTGCTCATAGTCCATCAGCGTGACGGTCATGATCCGCAAACCCCGAGCAGCAAGGATTTGCGAGTAAGAATTGTGACTCAGCGCCAGATCAAATTTGCGGTTTCGTGCCCAGCTCGCAAGTGCCCAGGCACGACTGACCAGTGTTCCCGCCTTCTTCGATACATCGCGACCCGCATGAGCCCCAACGACTTCGGGCGTGAACCCAGCTGCTCGGGCCAGCGGAATTGTCTCCGCAAATTCTCGTGCTGTGGTCTCGACCTCGTGACCTTGAGCGACGAACCGGTTTGCAAGCGCTTTGAAAAATGGAACGTGAGGAGAGTTTGCAAGATCGATCCAGAGACGCATGTTCATTTAATCTGCGTAAGCTGTGGATTCACCACTGGATCTCGACGAGCCGGCCGCGGTCGCGCAGTGAAGTTTCCGCGGCCTCAATCATGTTTACCATCCGCAGTCCCGCGGCGCCGTCAGTCTCGGGCTGCTTGTTCGTCTCGATGCACTCGATGAAGTGGCGCGCTTCGGTTTGCAGCGCTTCGGTGTTATCGAGTTGTGGCGCCCACATGTCGCCCAGTCGATAACTCACGAGCATCTTGTAAACGTCTTCTGGTCCAGGAGTCACACTGATGCCTTTGTCGTAAACCTTGAGCTTTTCGCTCGGCTCGAGATCGTCGTAGAGAATCATCTTCTCACTGCCGCCGATGAGTGTGTGACGCACTTTTACGGGAGTCAGCCAGTTGACGTGTACGTGTGCGATCTGCGCGCTGGGAAAAAAGAGCGTGATGTAAGCGACGTTTTCAGGTTGGCCTGGAACGTGACTGATTCCAGTCGCGGAGATCGCCGTCGGTTTTTCAGGAAGAACACAGTCCATGATCGACAGATCGTGAATCGCGAGATCCCAGATCACGTTCACGTCGTGTTGAAAGAGTCCGAGGTTAACGCGCACCGCGTCGTAGTAATAGATCTGGCCGAGCGCGCCCAAAGTGATCAGCTCGCGAATTTTTCTTACGGCAGGCGTGTAAACGAAAGTGTGGTCCACCAACAGCACAAGATTTCGTGCGTTGGCTTCGTCAACAAGCTTGCGCGCTTGATCGGATCTGGCTGCGAGAGGTTTTTCTACGAGCACGTGTTTGCCGGCCTGCAACGCCGACAATGCCAGATCGAAGTGTGAAAAAACAGGTGTGGCGATAACCACAGCGTGGATCTGCGGATCGTTGATGAGTTCGGTTGTGTCTGTACACGTTTTCATTCCCGGGTAGATTTTTTCCAACGAGGACAAACGCTCTTCACGCAGGTCACAGACGCGCGTCACCACCGAACCGGGTGCGCTCATGAAGTTTCGGACCAGGTTAGGTCCCCAGTAGCCGTAGCCGATTACACCAATTTTGATCATTCAGTTTAGAGCTTCCAGCAAACGCGACAGCGCATAAAGCATCCACGCCTGTGTCCAGCGCATATACGGTTTGCGAACCGTATAGAAACGTCGCTTTTGATAATAAAAAAATCCTCGATTATCTCGCAGGTTACGAATAGTCCAGTTCGCAACATTCTGGGCCAGCCTCGGTGCATCGCGATCAAGATCGCGACACTCGAGGAACGTCACAATTGCACTGGCTGCGGCGTGCGTATCCACCGGATAAGGGTCGTCATCGTAGTATTTCGGCCAGCCATCAGCAAGAAAGAAATGGGTTTTCCAGAACTCGTAGCCTCGTTCCAGAGCTGGTTGAAATTCGTCTTTCGTGTTCGATGCATCGAGTATGCGTTTTAACGAAAACAGAACGTAAGCCGTGTGAAAGTTATCTTTCCACGATTGTTTCGGATCGGTGCCGTACGACCACGACCCATCGGGCTGCTGGTTATTGACGACGTATCGAGTAGCTCGCTCGCCAAGTTCCAGCAGCTCAGTTTCACCAGTCAACTGTCCAACACTCGCGAGCACTTCTGCTGCCAGCAAACTGGCGTTGAATATCCTCGTGTCGCTCTCCAGCGAGTAACTGAAACAAACCTCGCGCTCAGTCTCAACACTTCTCGGCAGATCTTTCAATATGAAATCACAAACACTCCTCGCAGCTCTTAAATGCTGAGCCTGTAAATCCTGAAAATCCTGTTCATCCTGTCCAACATCCCTCACGCACTTGGCGCTCTCGACTAGCGCGCGCGCCGCGAACGCCGTCGGCACGATCGTCGGTGTGTTTCTCGGCGCAAAAAAATTCCGGCTTTGCCAATCGAAGTTATAACCCCAGGCCGCTCCACTGTATCCATCGACTCGCATCGCCATCAGCCACGACAAAAACTCGTGTACTCGCGTTGCGGCGTCTTTCGTCTTCGACCGCCGGTAATCCGCAATTTGCGCGAGCGCAAACAACGCGATTCCCTTCGCATTGCGTTCGGCAGGAACACGCGCAAGCGCACGAACATCAGCAGCCGATCGCTTAACGAGTTGTGTCCATATGAATCGCGCGTTGCGGGATTGGGCCAGAGGCGTCGCCTGAAACAGCCGGCTATTCAGCGCATCGAAAGGATCGTGCCCCGCAAAGTCATGTTGCCGGCACCAGGAGAAGAGTTCGTCATAAGCAGTTTGAAAGAGAGACTGACTGGAATCTTCCTTCACGCTCACCCTTCTCTGCTTGCGACAGACGTTTCAATGCGGCGCGGAGTTTCGACGAAGCTTTCGTGCCAGAGCTCGAACATCAATAGCGTCCAAAGCAGCTTGCGATGGTTTGCAACCCCGCGTTCGTGTTCGTCCTGCAAACGCGCTATGTAGTTGGCATTGAAGACTCCGGCACGTCGAACACGTTCTGGCGATAACAGATCTCGCGCGAGCGGCCGCAACTTCTCCTTCAACCACTCGGCGACAGGAACCCCGAAGCCCTTCTTGCCGCGACGCGTCACAAACGGCGGCAGCATTTCTTTCACGGCCTTCTTCAGAATGTATTTCGTTTTATGACCGCGCAGTTTGTAATTGCAGGGTAGCGACGCGGCAAACTCCGCCACTCGCGGATCGAGAAACGGAGCACGCACTTCGAGCGATACTGCCATGCTCGCGCGATCGACTTTGGTGAGTATGTCTTCCGCGAGATACAGACGCGTGTCAATACTCTGCATGCGCGTCACCAGATCTTCGTTGTCGCACTCTCCCGCAATCTCACGGGCATGAGCGTAGATCTCGCCGTCAGTCGTTGCGAGAACTTCGCGTGTCAGTAGTTCCTGCTGCTCTTCAGGCGTAAAAGATCCGAACCAAACATGATGCCGAGCTACGGCGTCGTATTTCGCGCCCATGACGAATCGTAGTGCTTTGTAATCAAACGAGAGGTTCTTCGTCTTCACCGGCAACAGTTTTACGATCGGCTCGATAACTGCCGTGCGAAGTACCGGCGGAACACGGTTATAGATTTCACCCCAGCGCAGACCTGCATACATCGGATAACCCGCGAAGAGTTCATCACCGCCGTCGCCTCCCAGCGCAACCGTCACATGTTTGCGTGTGAAGCGCGACAAAAGATAAGTCGGCACTAACGACGGATCGCTGAACGGCTCATCCATCCACGCACCGATCTCGCTCACGAGGTTTGCCGCAAGATTCGCGCTTAAACGTTCCTCGTGATGGTCGGTGCCGAGAAACTTCGCCACACCTCGCGCGTACGCGGATTCGTCAAACGAAGCTTCAGCAAACGAGATAGAAAACGTTTTGACTGCCTCAGAAGACGCTGCCACTGCGAGTGCGGCAATGCTCGATGAATCAACCCCACCTGATAGAAGTACGCCGAGTGGCACATCCGAGACGAGTCGCATGCGAACGGCGTCAGCCATCAACTGGCGCAGATGCTGAGCCGCTTCGTCCTCTGACGGCACGGGTTCAGCGGTCTTGTAACTCAGTCGCCAGTATCTTTCGACGTCAATGCGTCCATCTCTCAGCGTCAGCTTGTGGGCCGCCGGAAGTTTGTTGATTCCTTCGTAGATCGAAAGCGGCGCCGGAACGTAGTCGTATGAAAGATACTGTCGCAAAGCCTGCAAATTGAGATTTGGTTTTACTGACGGGTGCGCGAGTAAAACTTTCGGCTCAGAAGCAAAGAGCAGTGTGTCGTCAAAGACGCCCCAGTAGAGCGGTTTCTCGCCGAACCGATCGCGCGCGATGAGCAACCGGCGCATCCGACTGTCCCACAAAGCAAACGCAAACATCCCGTTGAGCTTCTGGATCATGCCGTCGCCGTACTCTTCGTAGAGGTGCGGCAACACTTCTGTATCCGAAGCGCTGCGAAAAGAGTGGCCACGCTTTTCGAGGTCGGTGCGAAGTTCTCGATAGTTATAGATCTCGCCGTTCAGGATTACGGAGATGCTTTTGTCTTCATTGAATGCCGGTTGTTCACCCGTGACGAGATCGATGATCGCGAGCCGGCGCATACCCAGAGCTGCGCCGCTCGTCACGAACAGTCCTTCGGAGTCAGGTCCTCGATGGACCATCCGCTCACACATCGCGTGCAGTAATTCCTTCGCACCATCGGGGGGAGGCGTGTGAGAATCGAGATTGGCCCAGCCAGTAATTCCGCACATACTATTTTTCAGGATTCGTAAAGCCCAGGCGTTCGCGCACCGCGTAAATCGCTTTCGATTGAGACTCGTGATACGTGCGTACAAGCATTTCGGCAAGAAGCCCCATCAACAGGAACTGCACTCCAACTGCAAACATCACGATACACAGAACCGGCAATGGCGTCTGCACGAAGTCAGCTCTGTGAATGATCTTAAGAAATACCGCATAGAGTCCGCTGAGTAATGAGATCACAAAAGCCAGCATGCCAAACGAACCAAACACGTAGATCGGTTTCGTTTGATACGAAGCCATAAATTTGATCGTCATCAAATCGAAAACCACCTTGATCGTGCGCGACAGTCCATACTTCGACTTGCCCATCGTACGCGCGTGATGTTCGACAGGGATTTCAGTAACGCGAGCTCCAGCCCATGCGGCATAGATTGGAATGAAGCGATGCATCTCGCCGTATAAGCGAACGTCCTGCAACGACTCGCGCCGGTACGCTTTCAGAGAACAACCGTAATCGTGCAGCGGGACGCCACCAATCCATGAGATCAAACGATTCGCGAGCATCGACGGTATCTTGCGCGTGACCATTTTGTCTTTTCGATTTTTGCGCCAACCTGAGACGACGTCGTAACCATCGTCGAGTTTATCCAGCAGCCGGCTGATGTCCGCTGGATCGTTCTGGAGATCGGCGTCCATCGGAATCAGCACTTTTCCCCGAGCCGCGTCGATGCCTGCCGCCATTGCCGCCGTTTGACCGTAGTTTCTCCGCAGTGCCACGACACGCACGCGTGGATCGAGATCCGCGATCTTTCGCAAGATACCGAGGCTGCCGTCGGTAGAGCCGTCATCCACGTAAACGATTTCGGCTGAGCGGCCGAGCCTTTTAAGGGCGTCGTCGAGCTTTGCTTGCAGCGGAAGTAAGTTGGGTTCCTCGTTGAAGACCGGCAGAAAGACCGAAATGTCAGGCGTATCCTCAACTAAACGCAGCTGATCTTCTTTTAATTGTTCCTGTTCGTCGAAAATTTTCATCAACTGTGGCGGTAACGCGCCGGCGACCTTCGCGGGCATTGTAGAACAGTTTCACAAACCTCTCATCCTAAACCATCCCACAAAGCGATGCAGACCCTCTTCGATCTGAATTTTTGGGTCGTAGCCGAGCAGGGCGCGCGCTTTCGAGATGTCCGCAAACGTTTGCGGGACGTCACCGGGCTGCGGTGGCTGGCGGTCGATTGTGGCGTGTGTATCGAGTTCCCTTTCCAGCAGTGAAATCAGTTCGTTGAGCTCAACCGTGCGCGACTCGCCAAAATTAAAGACTTCGTAGTTGGTTTTGTCGTAGTTGATAGCGGCGATGACGCCGTCGAGGATGTCGTCAACGTAAGTGTAATCGCGGCGCGTGGTGCCGTCCCCGAAAACTGGGATTGGTTTACCCGTGCTGATCAGTTTTGCGAACTTATGTATGGCAAGGTCGGGACGCTGTCGTGGTCCATAGACGGTGAAGAAGCGCAGACACACACAGCGCAATCCATAGAGATGTGAATAAGTGTGACAGAGCAGTTCGCCGGCGCCTTTCGTGGCGGCGTACGGTGAGATTGGTTGGCGGATTGGATCATCTTCACTGAACGGCACCTTCGCATTGATTCCGTAGACCGATGATGACGAACCGAAAACGAACTGCTTTAGTTTGTGTTGTCGCGAGAGCTCGAGCAGATTGAGCGTGCCGTTGATGTTTGTTTCAGCGTAAAGCTGCGGCTCGGAAAGGGATGGTCGTACACCGGCTCTGGCAGCGAGATGGACCACGCAGTCGAAGTTGTTTGCCGTGAATATTTTTTCCAGCCCCGTGCGGTCGCGAATGTCAATTTCGTGGATAGTGTAGCGAGAATCTTTGAGATGGTCCTGTATGTTGTTGTGCTTGATTGCTGGATCGTAGAAGTCGTTGAAGTCATCGACGACTGTGACATTCGCGACGTCAGTTGCAAGCAGCCGATCGACTAAATGGGAACCAATAAACCCCGCACCGCCAGTGACGAGAAAGTTGTTCATCAGCCTTTTGTAGCATAAATCCACAAATGCCATCCCCAGTGTGACGCCATTTGCGATTCGAGTGAACGTGGCAAAAGTGGACCAAGAACAGGTAGCCACCGCTTGTTTAGAAAATATGTTCGTAAATCGACATGAGAAAAGTCTTTGAAAAGCTCGCGTGCTTCGGAACGAGAATAAACACGCGCGAGAGGATTGCCGGCGCCATCAGTGTTTCGGCTCAGGAACTCTTCTGAGTTTAAATATTCCGACTCGGTTTTTAGTCGTTGGGCGTGCTCTCGCAAGCTATCTTCCGGTTCGCCTGTTAGAAGGTGGACCAGTTTAATGCCTGCGTTCCACCTTAAAAGTCGTATTCCCGCGCGACGCAGCATCGAGATGTTTACGCGATAGTTATAAGAATCGCGGTGGTAGAGCATGACGACGGCCTTGCCGCCGGGACGCAACACGCGATGGATTTCACGTACAGCCGCGGCCGTATCGGGCGTGTGGTGCAACACGCCGTGGGAATAGACGATGTCGAAGGTATTGTCAGGAAAGTCGAGACATTCGGCGTCGGCAACACGGAATGTGCCTGGCAGTTGAAATAATTCAAAGCGCCGTTTTGCTAAATCAACAGCGGCATCAGTTAGATCGATACCGGTGTAAATGGCGCCGGCCTTCGCGAACTGCGCGCCATCAGTTCCGAGTCCACAACCCACTTCAAGCACATTTAGGTTTTTCGATTGTGCAAATCCGGCGGCTTCTGGGATGTGCCACTCTTTATCATAGCGATGCTCTTCGACGAGTTCGTAGAAACGACGGGAACCTGGCGGCGCATCGGCAAACTTCGTCCCGCAGGGATTCTCCTGCCAGAATGCACGCACGCGATCTTTTAGTCTGAAATTGTTTTCGAGCATCTCGAAGCACAAAAGGATAGCAGCGAGAGAAGGTGCTCGACAAAGATGGCGTAGGTTGTTGGCTTTTCTCCACTGCCTTGCGCCACAAGGCCAGCCTTGCTGGGCGAAGCGGCCATGAGGCGCAAGGATCAGGGATGTCGTTGGGGTGAGGTTCCCAAATCCGGCGCAGGACACCCACCTGTCCTACCAGCTGGTTTGCCCCCTCTACCAACTGGGCCGGATCAAACGCACAGGCGAGAACTCCTCGCTTATCCTGCCACTCATCAGAGTTGCTAATTAAAACCTGGCAACCCTCGGAACAGCAGTGGCGTTGACGACGCGCCGCACTATACTCATTGGAGAAACCGAAGTCCTTAGAACAATCTCAAAGAGTTATTAAGTAATTCTCAACGTCGTTTGTTTTACAAATTAGACACCCCGTTGGATCTAATTTTAGAGTAGAATGCGCGGGCTGATCCTCTAAAACATTCTCAAGGAAAGTATGCCTCATAGTCCTCGTTTCGAATTTGGACCATTCCAACTCGACTTGGATGATCGTCTGCTCACTCGTGACGGTGAAGTAATTTCGCTCCGGCCTAAAGCCACCGAGATACTCGTCAGGCTGGTAATGAATGCCGGCCAACTCATAAAAAAGGATCAGTTACTGAAAGAGGTTTGGCCGGACACGTTTGTCGAAGAGTCGAACCTGTCGCAGACCATTTTCACTCTCAGGAAGGCTCTTGGGGATGATCGTAGTGAACCCAGATACATAGAGACGGTGCCGCGGCGTGGGTACCGGTTTGTTGCGGAGGTGAGAGATGAAGAGTCGACGAAGAACCAGGTTGAAGTCTTGCAAGTCGCTTCAACTGCGGCAATCGTTCAACCGCAAGTGGTTGCGGTGCTTCCCTTTCTTAATCACACTGGAGATCCGGAGTTCGAGTATCTCGCCGATGGTATTACTGACAATCTAATCAACAGTTTGTCACGCTTGTCGAAGGTCCATGTGCTGTCGCATAGCGCCGTTTTCGCCTTCAAAACAACCCCACTGAATCCACAACAGGCCGGGAAAGAGTTGGGAGCAACCGTGGTGCTATGCGGCAAGCTTACCCCTCGACCAACCGGCATCGCGATTGGGGTCGAGTTGGTGGATGCTTCAACCGGTTGGCAACTTTGGGGCGAAACCTTCGATTCCGAAAGCAAAGACCTTCTCGCATTCCAGGCCGCCATCACTCAAGACCTACTACGCGCCCTAAAACTGACCTTAACCGGCGATACAGAAAAACAAACCACCGCACGCTACACCGAAAACCCCGAAGCCTATCAATCCTACCTCGACGCCCGCCGCGAGTGCGGCAGCTACACCCGAATAAGTATTGAAAAAGCTATACCGTACTTTGACCAAGCAATCCGACTTGATCCGAACTATGCTCTGGCATACCTCGGAATCATTGATTGTTACCTCAGGCTTGCGACCAACTATTTTCCTCCCGAACATGGTTCCTGCTCGTACATTAATGAAACAACCTACCCGTACTCGATGGTGAAGTTGCGCTTTGCGTGGGATTGGAAAGGGGCCGAACGGGAACTTCGACGAGCAAATGAACTGCAAACGAGTTATCCGAGTTCCCTTCAATGGTACGCGGCGTACAGGGCAGCACAAGGACTGTATGAACAGACATGTTCAATTGGAAAAAACCAAAATCAATCAAGAACCGCGGTTAGATCCGAGCGGAGTGAGTTTATACCTAGCCAGCTGGATTTACTCGAACTCACGTCTAATGAACAAGTCCAGATTTATTGCGTGATCGGTCGGGACCAAATCGATGTTGGAAATTATGAAGCCGCTAGCAGAATTCTTAGACCAAGGTGGTTATTCGGCAATTGGCCATCTTTAGAAGGATTAGATCAAAGGTGGTGCGCTGACCTTCTATTCACGTGTGGAGAACTCGCCGGATGTGTAGCCAGTACTCTTCAGTTTCCGCGAGGACAACGACATGGAGAAGAGTTATTGAATGGTTCAATTGGTCTATTTGAACAATTAGGGCTTAAACGGAGGGCTGCTGAAGGCAGAATAGAGTTGGCGCTATGCTATTACCGCCAAGGTTTATTCGATTTGGGACGTAGCACATTGATTCGTGTTCTTCGAGAGTTAGCTATCGATGATTCCGAATTACGCAGCCTTGCGCTTATAAGACTCGCGATCCTTGAGCGTCATGCTGGGCGGCTGCAAGACGCGGTTGCACGCCTGACCGAAGCTACTACAGTTATGGAAAAATCTGGGCCGTGGGTGATTTGTCGTTGCCATCTTGAACTAGCTTCAACATATAAGGATTTAGCTATTTCTGAGGATGCAAGTTCTTATTTAGACACGGCAAAAGATTATTATCTCAAGGCCCTTCATGAATTCGCAGCCGTAGGAAATCATCGTTATAGGGGTATAGTTGAAAACAACATCGGGTTCCTCCTGTTGACCGTTGGATCTTTTAAGGAATCCGAGGATCACCTGTTGCGATCGCGGGCCTTATTTGAGGGCTTCGACGATCGGGTTCGAGTCGCTCAAGTCAACGAAACTTTAGCCAGATTGTACATCGCCACTGAAGAATTCGTGTCTGGACAGGAGGCGATTCAGCTAGCGGTTCAGACATTAGAACTGACGGACGGTGAAGCGCTCTTAGCCGAGGCACTGACTACCAGTGGCTTAGTAAGTAGCAAATTGGGACATCACACGGAAGCCAAACGGCATTTCGAGGCTGCGTACCGAGTGGCAGAAAGGTGCGGTGACCACGAGGGGGCCGGGCGAGCAATGTTGGTGATGATTGAGGAGCTCGGTGGTCGTTTAGAGGTCGAAGAAAAGTTGCAAATATCAAGGTACTTAAAAAGCCTTCTCTCGCTGACGCAACAAACAGGACTGCGTGCTCGCATTGAAAAGTCCCTTGCTTTTATCGAACCCTGACATTCGCACTTGAAACGCTCAGAGAAATGTCCCCATTGACCTAATCTACGGGGAAAATGAATCCACCCAAAACAGTTATCGACTTGACTCGAAGGTATTGAAAGTTGCGGTGGGCAAATCGGATGCTCATTGTAAACCCTCTTGGCATGTTCGTTGCTGTTATTCGGATTTGAAGTGTTTTACGGACATTCACACTTCAATATGTAGCTATTTGCATCGAGAAGATTCATGTTGACTGAGTCACCTATCAATCTGACCGCCTCTACCAGCCGAATACGGTCCATAAGAGTTCCGCTAGAGAAAACCGATCGGTATTCGCAGTGGATCTGGTGCGCGCCGTCGGAATTTCAGTGCTGGAGGTCAAAACGGTTCGTGTTGTCGGGATTATGCCCATTCGAGTGGTGGGGATGCTTCCCGACTTAGTGGTGGATATGATCCCGGATTTGGCTGACGCCGTGGCAAATACCACTACAATCAATATGCTCGTGCAGGTAATTGATCTAACCTTTTTCATTGTTCTGCTCCTGGTGACGCGAAATATCAGGGGTACGTGGTCAGCCTAAATGGCTGCTGAACTTATCCTTTGGGCTGACCTTTGTAATTAACCAATTCTGTATTGCTCGTTTCAAAGATCGTGCCACGCACACGAAAAATGGGCTAGGTCTCTTTAAGATACTGACTATGTTCCACTTATCGCCGACGCGATCTCCAGCTTGCGGAAATCGCTAATCATCATCCCAGTTGTGTAGCGAGTACACAACTCGAGGAAATCTGAGAAAACATCCAATATTTCCAGCAAAGAAGGAACCCGACATTAGCCATTAACCTCGCCACCGTATGTATAGGATAGTTTCAGTGTGTACTCTGTATCCACGGTTCGACTAAAAATCGATGATGTTGACTGAGAATATTTGCTCGCCGCACGCGGTTCAGCATAATTCGTTTGACGTGAGCGAACGGGTACTGGCCTGTTGCGCAATAGCACGTGAAAAAGTTGAAATTGGGGATTATGACGCTGGCTGTGCTGTACTCGGCCCATGGTGGAGGCTAGGGGAATGGCCTAATCAGGCCGGACTGACTCGCGAGGCGGCCGCGGAACTGCTTTTAACATCAGGCGCTCTCACCGATCTGGTTACACGGTCAAAACGAATTGTTTACGGTCAAAGAATAGCAGAAACCCTAATCAGTGGCGCAATTGCGGTATTCGACCAGATGGGAGAAACTACCAAAGCTATTGAGGCTCGTATCGAGTTAGGATGCTGCTATTTCCACCAAGGGCTTTTGGACCTAGCACATTCTACGATGCGATCGTGTATTGCAAGCCTGAATGACGAACATCACGAAATCTGGGCAGTAGCCATCATTAGGCTGGCGATTGTGGAACGGTACATGGGTCGACTCGACTCAGCGCTTAACCTTCTCGAACAACTCTCATCAAATGAAAAAAGGCTAAGTCCGTGGACCAAAGGTCGGTTCCGCACGGAGATGGCAAATACTCTAAAAGAGGTCGGAACGGCAGAAGGTAGGAAGCACTTTTTTGATTTGGCGTTAAGTCATTACGAGGAGGCCGCTGTCCAGTTTGAACAAATTGGGAACTCGCGTTACGCAGCGGCGGTCGAAAATAACCGCGGATATCTGTTACTAACCCTTAAGCGATTTGGCGAGTCGAGGCCTCATTTGTTACGAGCACGAGGGCTGTTCGAAGCGTTATCTGATGCCATTGGTGGTGCGCAAGTAGATGAGACGTTGGCTCAACTCTACTTGGGCTCAGGAGACTATGCGGCTGCACAGGCTAACATTGAACTTGCTATAAACACGCTTGAGGGTAGCGGCGAAGATGGACTCCTCGCCGAAGCGCTCACGACGCAGGGGTTGATTCTTTGCAGGTTGGGGCATAGACAGGAGGCTAAGCCGATACTCGAGCGGGCGAGGAGGGTGGCGGAACGGTGTGGAAATCAGGAGGGGGCGGGTAGGGCGCTGCTGATACTCATCGAGGAGATGTGTGAGCAACTCCCTGATGATGAGCGGCGTGAGATCGGGGCGCACGCGAGTCAATTGCTCGCGAATTCCCAGCAACAGGCCACCCAGGAACGGCTAAAGAAGTGTCTGGAAACGATAGCCGAGGCTCACACGCGCTATGAGGCACAGCGCGAACAGGAGATTCACGCGCAGAAAATGGCGGCCCTCGGCGAGTTGTCGTTCGGTGTCGCCCACAACGTCAACAACACCCTGACTGGCATCCTTGGCCGCGCCCAGTTGATCCTCCGCAACAGCAATGACCCCGCAAGAATCGAGGCCGGGCTCGAACTAATAATCAAGAGTGCTGAAGACGGCGCCCACATCATTCGCCGCATTCAGGACTTCGCACGCCAGCGCCCGAGCCGCGAGTTTGAAACTGTGGCCATCGCCGAGCTCCTTAAGGATGCCTGCGAAATGACGCGCCCCCGCTGGGAGTCGCGCTCGGAATTCGCCCCAATCCGCTTCGCTCTACACGCTGACTGCAAAGCCTTCATCAAGGGCGACCCAGTCGAACTGCGCGAAGTGCTCGTAAACATGATCTACAACGCCGTCGACGCAATGCCTTCAGGCGGCGAAGTGCGCGTCGCCACCCAGGAAAACCGCGACCACGTTGTCGTCTACATCACCGACACCGGCACAGGCATGACGCCCGAAGTGAAGCAACGTCTCTTCGATCCGTTCTTCACGACCAAGGGCAAGGCAGGCACGGGAATGGGTCTGGCCGTCAGCTTTGGTATTATCCGCCGCCATGAAGGCTCGATTGAGGTCGACAGCGAACCCGGCCGCGGCACAACCTTCAAGATCTCGCTGCCCAAAGTGTCTCCAGCCGGCGCCACTGACGTCAGTAACAACACCACCGCGCTTCCAACAACCCCAACGGCAGAAGACAAGGTCCGCGTGATGGTCGTCGACGACGAAACGCACGTGCGCGAAGTGCTGATTGAAGCTCTCGAAGCCGAAGGTTGCGAGGTGGTCTCTGCCGAAAGCGGAGAAATAGCCCTCGCGCTGTACGATCAGTATGACGGCAAGTTTGACGCCCTCTTTACTGACATCGGCATGCCATCGATGAATGGCTGGGAACTCGTTACAGAAATAAGAAGCCGCTCAGAAAACATGCCCATCGCGATCATCAGCGGCTGGGCCGACGCGATCAGCGTACAAACGCGAAACGCCGTCAAGGCTGACTGGGTAGTCGCCAAACCGTTCGATATCGATCGAATTTCGAAAATTGCGCAGGAAATTGGGCAACGAAAGCTTGCCCTGGTGGGTTAAGCGCTGACGCTGAGCTCGTGACGCTCGAGCTTGAGATAAAGTCCGCGACGTGTGAGGCCAAGTTCACGCGCAGCACGCGAGATGTTGCCGCCATGCCGCCGGAGAGCGTCCGAAATCATTCGGCGCTCGACTTCCGCGAGTGCATCAGCAAGCGTCCCGCCGGCACTTGTGACGCCGGATGATGCCAGCGAGGTTATCGAAGCAGCCGCAGCCGCCGACGGAGTTGTTGGAGACGACGTACGCTTCAGTTCAGGCGACAACTGTTCCGGAGTAATAACTGTCCCATCCTCAGCACGTGCGACAGTTCTCTGAATCTCGTTACAAAGCTGCCGCACATTCCCTGGCCAATCGCTTACCATCAATAAATCAACGGCTTGAGGGGTAATCTGAATATCTTTCCGACCAAACTTTGCCGAGTAGTGGTTGACGTAATAGTTGACGATCGTCGGGATCTCAGAACGGCGCTCGCGTAATGGCGGCACACGCAGACGGATCACGTTCAAACGATAATAGAGATCCTCACGAAAACGCCCCTGCGCAACCATTTCCTCGAGATCAGTATTGGTCGCAGCGATGATCCGGACGTCAACTTTGCTGGGACGCTGTTCGCCCAGAGGTTGAATCTCGCCTTCCTGTAGAAAGCGCAAGAGCTTTGGCTGGACGTCGAGCGGAAGATCGCCGACTTCGTCAAGGAAAAGCGTGCCGCCCGCGGCTGTTCGAATCACGCCGTGAGAATCGTTGACCGCACCGGTAAACGCTCCACGCCGGTAACCAAAGAGGTAGCCTTCCGACAATTCCTTCGGAACAGCAGTACAGTTGAACGGCACAAACACTTTCGCGCGTCGCGAAGAGATCGCGTGAATCGCGCGAGCTACCAGTTCCTTGCCTGTTCCAGACTCGCCCGTCACCAGCACAGTCACATCTGAAGACCGAATCTTATGGACTTCTTCAACGAGCTGCGTCATCGCCGGACTCGAGTGAATAAATCCCGGCATGAGGCTGGTGCCCGTCAATTCGTCCGCGCTTTCATGTGTGCCGCTCTTCTGAGCGCCGGCGCGCAAGGCACAAACGTCCATGCCTAACTCAACCACGCGCAGCAGCGGCTCGAGTGCAACTCCCTTTGGCAAACTCGCGCGATTACGCGGCGCCAGATACATCTTCGCCGCTGGAGCGTTAGACGATTTCAAAAGAATCACTTCTGCATCGTGCTTGCGACAATAGCGATCACGGGATGAATCGTCTTCAACCACATCCAGTTCGACTGCAATCTTCTGCGCTTCAGTCGGTGTACAACCCATCGCAACCACGACTCTCGGCTCATCACGTTCACCAATCTCGGTGATAATCACGCGTTGCGCGCCGGTTTCCTGACGCATCACGGCTGCCAATTCGCGCAAAAGAAGTTCGCGAGAAGCAACTGCTTCGGCCAGACGCAGCGTTAAGAGTTGTGTCAACGCGGACGGGCCTTCGTTGCGTTCAGGCGTCGCACGAGCAAGCTGCCTTAGCTCTTCTTCAGCGCGCGCCAGGTCCAACCGCGCACCTAATTCTCGAAAAGTATTTAACGCGCGGCTGAGATGCTCACCGGCACGTTCCGGACGAATCACCGCGTAAGCACGACCCAACTCAAGGTGGGCGCGTGCAGCTCGATATCGATCGCCGAGCATGTCGAAAATGGAAACACTGCTGCCAAAATGCTGTGCAGCCGCACCAGCATCCCCGCGCGCCATATTCAAGATTCCGTTGAGACGGTGTGCCTCGCCAGTGAAACCGAGATCCGTGGCGGAATCGGTAGTCTCCGCGGCAACTTGTTGAAGTTCGCGAGCGCAGTCGTCCAGTTCGCCTCTCAATAAATGTGATTCGGCCGCAATCAGGCGCGACTCGCAGATTGCCTGCCGGTCGCCAATGATTTCTGCAAGATTGAGGGCTTCTTTCGCTTTTTCGAGAGCGTTGGAGGGATCTTCAGTGGCCAGATAGCAGCGACCGAGCGTTCTCAATGCCTGTCCCGCATACCACTTGTTTCCATTCTCAGTCGCGAGTGCGACAGCCCGCGTCAGATAGTCTTTGGCTTGATCCAGATCGCCTCGCAGCATGTGCAGTTCGCCAAGCGAATCCAGAATCATTGGCACTTTCGCGCCGCGTTCATCGACTTCTGTTGCGAGCGTGAACGCCCGCTCAAGAGCTTCCTGGGCCCGATCCCACTGTCCGATCAGGATCAGATTAATGCCCAGATTGTTGTAACCATCTGCGGCGTTGGTCTTGTGATCGGTGCGCTCGTAATAGGTAATCGCCTTCTTTAAATAATCGATGCCTTCCTGTGGTCTCTTCAGAAACCAGCAAGCGCCGGCCATGTTTGCATAGGTCCTTCCGAGCACGTACGCGGCGGGTCGATCACCGATGAGCTTGAGGGCCTGTTCAAGATTCTCCAGACCAGCTTCGTAATTGCCTTCGTGAATATCGGCAACGCCTGCGCCGAAATATGATTCAGCAAGTCCGCGCCAGTCACCATTCTGGCGGAAACTCTCGAGAGCTCGTTGCGCAAAGTCGCGTGCAATCGGATATTCACTGATACTCCGATAAGTCCGCGACAGCGCGGCGTAAATATGGCCCAGATTGATAGCGCCGCTTTCTGCATGGTCGCGCAAAGCGGACTGTAACATCGCAATCGCTTTGGGATGATCTCCGTTGTAGTTGTAAGCGAGCCCGATTTGAACACGCAGGTAACTGACCGTCTGATCGTCAAGCTTTGCACGCGATTCATTCGACTCGTACATCGCAACAGCGGCGAGCGAATCACGATAGTGTCCCTGCTGTTCAAGCGCAGTGGATAGAGCACATCTCGCTAGTGCGAGTATCGATTGATTGTGACGAGCGTTGGAGATTAGTAGTGCGAGGCGATCTTTGGCTTCGGTGGAAAGACCCTGATCCAGCAGCGAGCGAACCTCATCAAGTTCGCGCGTAAGCGACTCCTGAGTAGGCTTCGCCCGCGAGCGAATTCTCACTCGGGCGTCGGCGAGATCGACCACACCTCGCTCCGTAGGGGCCTTTTGCTGGTCACGAGACATAGCTCCGTGACCCACACGTTTATCCATTTAGTACCTATAAAAGATCAATAGAGAGGACTTTTCATTGACGTCTT
>JBKPPU010000322.1:0-3950 GCA_046733695.1 Acidobacteriota bacterium | reverse complement strand
GCCAAAAACCAAGCAAAAAATTATAGGTACACGTTTGATCGCTCTAAAACAGGCTTTTTGAAGAATCCCATTATTGGCCACACTCAAGAATCCAAACGGTCGTTGCCATCGGCCGTAAAATTCCTGCCTCGACCAGGCTCTTCCACAAAACTTTCCACTCAGATTTCGGGGATCAAGTGATACCATTTTCGCAGACGACGGCCGACTTTCCAGTTGATAAATCCGGCACGGCGCATAAGCCACATAGGTGCGGACATGGCTTGTTTCCTTCTATTTGGTACTGCCGGCGCGCCCGATGCACATACTTTCAAGCAGGTAGGCTCATAAACGTCATTTACATCGCAAACCGAAATCTCTTTCTGCCGGCAAATACGTAATACTGACGACTTCTTCAACCCCCGCATTTAACCTAGTCAATATCTCGATGCCTGATGACTTATCCATGTATTTTACTAATTGGGGAACAGCAGAAACCTCAGTTGATATTTGCTCCACTCGGTCATACCGTCGCGGGTCCAGGTTTAAACGTGCCAATAGAAAAGGAAGGCGCTGTCCAACCACCAATTCTAAAACTGTGTCCTTGGGCACATTCCATTTCTCCGATTGATTGGCACAGTTCTTATCGGCTGAGTATTTTATCGTGATGGTCTCGGAGGCTGTCTCATAGGCATAAGTCGCGTCGAACCTGCGTTCAGGTAATCCCAGACGTTTCTCGACTTCTGACCGGCTGGTATGCAGCGGAATAATAGAATTCCAGGAATTACGACGTTCGGGCCCGAGGCTGTCAATAATGTACTGACAATCCCGGGGTGACTCGTAGTACGTGATGTGTACAATCCGATCTTCCGACTCATCAACCCCGTAATCAATACCTTCACTTGGATTCTCGTAGGTGAAAGTATGGGGATATGGCGCGATTCCGGTTTTCGAAAAACGGCCGAGATCAAGCCTCAATTCAGAGAAACTATGATTACCCTTTGACTCACTGAAAATGGACATCACTGTATCGCGAGGAACCAGGCACTTACAGTTGTCTCTTCCCAGACTGATGTAGAGGCCTCGGCATGGCCCTTCGGAATACTCGATACTAACTCGCTCGTCCTTAAAATTATAGTAGCCCCACTCATCGGGTTGTCCGAAACGACGTTCAACTTCACTCCGTGATGACTTTAAAGGAACGATCCCGCGCCAGTCTTTCCCGTGGGCAATGGCAGACGAAAAAATGAGCGCGGCCACGATTAAAAATACTCTAGGCATCTTCACGACCTCGGGTTCCTGTAAGTAATACCCTCCCCACGTTGCCACAGTGTTGCTCGCTGATCTTATGAAAGTAATAACTGTACGCTGTCTCCCTGGACCAGGATTTTGGATGCCCAGGATTATAGTTTGGATCGAAGATATTGGCGGTGCCGTCTGGGAATACTTTCGTCTCATCCGCCTTATAACCGGTCTTCCTGAGAGCCCGAGCTAGCTGCTCATCGTCATAACCAGCTAAATGAAATAGCTCCTGCAAGACGTTATTAGCGTCGCTGTTTGTTTGTTTGTCACGCTTGTTGCTAAGAAACAGCTTGGCGGTTGAATTCTTCAGTTTACCTATCGTTGATGATTCTCCTAAACTCCCTGGCGGAGGAACTCGTGTGAACAATTCATGCGGTTTTTTTTGATTCATGAAAGCGTTGAAAACATCCGCAAGAGTCTGTTGAGTCCCAGGCGATAACTGGTTCAGAATTGTAGATGCGAAGTTCATACAGTCAGGCTCAGCGATGAAGATGTTGACTAATCTCGTGATAGCCGGCACCTCGAAGGTGTTCTGCGTCTCATTCGTTTGCAGAAACGCAGCGCCAGCATAAATCGTCACGCTTGAGCTGTAGATGTCACCATAAAAAACATCGTAGCTGTCAGCGGCGTGACCTGACTGCCCACTTGAGCCGCCGTAGATACTATTATTCATGTTGAACACATAACGGCTTTGGGCGTAGGGATCAGCGGGAGCTCCTGGCAGATTTGCCCAAAATGCGCCGCCCATCTTCGCCATCTGTTCCTGGAGCGCTCTGTTGCACGCGCTGGGATTGTTATTCTCAGCTGAATTGCACCCACCTGAGAAATTATTTGCGTTGATAAATGAACTCGAACCCCAGCCGTATGGAGGCCCATAGGTCGGCGTATACCCTGGGGGACCACCCGAAGGAGGTTGAATGTTAGCGACGAAACTGCCGAATGGATCAATGGCGTACAAATTGTTTTCCTGAATGCCCAATGGGTCGCGTGACACCCACTTTATGTATGATGCGGGATTGGAGTAGGGCTGGTCCTGCATCTGCATCGGAGCCAAAAGTCCATTGGTTGGGACGTAAGTACTATCCTTTGCGCCATTAACCTTAAGCTTTGTTAGTACAGTCCTTAGTGCGGACGATTGAATCAGGTAATCGCCAGTGGAGCCGTTAATAATCTCGTGGCTCACCTTGCCATCGCCATCATAGCCCGTCGCAAGTGTTGTTGTTTGGCCGTTCCTCGCTTCGGACGTAAAGGTTAGCTGTCCTGCTGCATCATAGGTCCATGCGCGCGTGCTGCTACCACCACTGTCTGAATTGTCGCTGCTATTCGTGATCTTCCCTTCGGCGTTATAAGTCCAGCCAGCGCGGCGATTGTTGCTGTAGCTGCCGCTATCCGACTGCGTCGGGTTGATAGCATAATTGCCACTACGGCTGATCAGATTGTCGAAAGCGTCATAACCATAGGTGCCACTAAAGGGAGGCATGATCGAGTAATTCTGCAATTGGCCCACCGAGCTTACCCGACCTACGTGGTCATATGAGTACCTTCGGGACATGTAGTGGAATTGTACGTACTGCGGATTGCCAACCTGGTCACTCTGATCCCGAAACTCTTTCAATTTCCCGTCGTCATAATAGGTATAGTCGTAGGCTCCGTAGTGGGTGGGTCTCATCCTGCTGTTGTAAGTGGTGGCTTTAGTTTGGCCATCGAACGATACACTTTTCACTGCTCCCCAGGCACGATAAGAGACAGTGTTGGCGTAAGTGTAATTCGCTCCATTCCACGTACCAGTTACGGTCTTGGTGCGACCAAGTTCATCGTAGGCGAGCTCGGTTGGCGAGTTGAATGGATCGATTACTTTCTTCAATTGATTTGACAACGTGTATTCATATCCAATCGTGTAGTTGCCATAGTTGGGAGCGTAGTTCTGTAAGTCCTTTAAAGTCACTGCTTCCGAAGTCATTCTGGACAGTTGATCATAATTATAACTGGCGCTGTCCTTCAGCACCCCGGCAATGGTATGTGACATTGATGTCCGGTTTCCAGCGGCGTCATAGCTATAGGAAGTACTCATGGTACTCAGTCCAGTTAAGGCGCTTGTGACACTGGTCACCAGATGGCGTCCGTTATATCCATAGGATGTGATCGCACCACGCGCGTCGGTGCTGGAACTGAGGGTGTCATCCATGTTGTAGGCATAGATGGTAGTGGTGCCGGGGTTTTGTTCTGGGCGATGCTTGCTTTGGAGACGACCGTATCCGTCAAAAGTTATCGATGTTTCCTGACAGGCGCCGCTTGGACAAGAAGCATCTTCATTTATGGATGACGCGTCCAGTGGAGCGACACCAGCATATTGCATGATGCGAGTGATCTGGTCCCCCACGTTGAAGACGCTAACAACAGTGGAATATACACTTCCGTCCCAATTCAGAATCTCAATTTTCCACGCCCGACCAAGCACGTCCGAGTAGAGCTTTCGGCGACGATTCACTTCATCAGTCAACGTTACGACTTCGCCGCCCGCACATCCGCAGCCTGAGTAAGAAGCAGTTTTCGTCGTCAAATCGGTATTCGTGGTGACGAGCGGCCGGCCTTTCCAGTCGTAGGTTTGTTGTGTGTAGTAGATGCCAGCCGCATCGTCGCCACTCGTGACCCATGAGTTATTGATCTCGGTC
>JBKPPU010000321.1:0-9359 GCA_046733695.1 Acidobacteriota bacterium | reverse complement strand
CGGCAAAGGAGTGGATTCTTGGCTATTCGTTTGAGCAGGACTTTCATCCTGCGCAAGCTGCATCAGCTTTCTGGTATCGTTCCTCTCGGACTCTTTCTTTTAGAACACTTTTACACCAACTCAAAGTCGTTGAGCGGCGCGGCCGACTTCAATAAAGCGGTCGTGGATCTGCAGTCGATCCCCTACATCCTCTTTGTGGAGATCGGCGGCATCTTTATTCCCTTAATCTACCACGCCGTGTATGGCCTGGTGATTACGATGGAAGCGCGGCCTAACAATCTCGCGTATCCGTATTCGCGAAACTGGTTTTACCTGATTCAGCGAATCACTGGTTTCATTCTGTTCCTGTTCATCACGTTCCACGTGCTCAACTTCCGGTTTGGGATGATTCCGGGATTGAACGAGATATCGGTGGCTGATAAACCGACCCAGGCATTTGACATTGTTGCCCGCGAGTTTCGCATGATTCCGATCTTCATAGTTTACATGATCGGAATCACCGCGACTGTTTGGCACTTCGCAAACGGCATCTGGTTGTTTTTGGTCGATTGGGGCATCACGATTGGCGAACGCGCCCAGCGTTTGACAGGTTATGCGTGCATTGCTTTTGGAGTGTTGCTGCTATTGGTCGGCGTCAATGCCGCTGTTGGTTTCATCCGCGACGGCGGATTGTTAGGAGGAATTATCCACCGTGTCCAGTAACGGAATGAAAATCGCGATTGTCGGAGGCGGGCTGGCAGGACTTGCTGCCGCCGTGAAGATCGCGGAAGGCGGCCATGCTGTCGATCTGTTTTCCGTCGTACCCGTAAAACGTTCGCATTCAGTTTGCGCGCAGGGCGGCATCAATGGCGCAGTCAACACCAAAGGCGAAGGCGATTCCGTCTGGGAACATTTCGACGACACCGTCTACGGCGGCGACTTTCTCACCAATCAACCACCCGCCAAGGCGATGTGCGAAATGGCGCCGTCGATTATCTACCTGTTCGACCGCATGGGTGTTCCCTTCTCGCGCACGCCTGAAGGCTTGCTCGACTTTCGTCGCTTTGGCGGCACAAAACATCACCGCACCGCGTTTGCCGGCGCCTCGACGGGTCAGCAACTTCTCTATGCGCTCGACGAACAAGTCAGACGTTACGAAGTAGGCGGTAAAGTCAGGAAGTTTGAGCACTGGGAAATGATGTCGCTCGTGCTCGACGATCATCAGGTCTGTCGTGGGTTGATCGCGATGGACTTGCAGACACTCGAGCTCAAGGCTTTTCCCGCTGACGCAGTCATCATCGCTACTGGTGGTCCAGGTCTCATCTTCGGCAAGTCAACCAATTCGATGGTGTGTACCGGCAGCGCCGTCTCGGCGTGTTACCAGCAGGGCGCGAAGTATGCGAATGGTGAGTTCATTCAGGTTCATCCCACGTCGATTCCGGGTGAAGACAAGCTGCGGCTGATGTCCGAATCGGCGCGTGGCGAAGGCGGTCGCGTTTGGGTACCACGCAAGCAAGGTGATGTTCGTTCGCCGTCTTCGATTCCGGAGGCAGAACGCTGGTACTTCCTCGAGGAAAAGTATCCCGCTTACGGGAACCTCGTGCCGCGCGACATCGCCACGCGCGAGATCTTTCAGGTGTGCATCGACGGGATGGGCATCGGTGGTCAGAATCAGGTTTATCTCGATCTTACGCACATCCCCGCGGAAACTCTCGATCGCAAGCTTGGAGCGATTCTCGAGATTTACGAGATGTTCGTCGGCGACGATCCGCGGCACGTGCCGATGCGGATCTTCCCCGGCGTGCATTATTCGATGGGCGGTCTGTGGGTCGACTTCAACCAGCGCACAAATATTCCGGGACTGCTCGCCGCCGGCGAGTGTGATTATTCGATTCACGGTGCGAATCGTTTGGGAGCAAACTCGCTCGTCAGTTGTGTCTACGGCGGCTTTATCGCGGCGCCCGCTGCCATCGAGTTTGCGAAGAACATCGAACGCAACGGCGCCGACGGTTCGAAGATTTACGATCAGGAGTTGAAGCTACAGCAGGAGATCAACGACAAACTGATCAAACAGAGTGGTGACGAGAACCAGTACAAACTGCACGACGAGATGGGCAAGTGGATGACTGATAACGTCACCGTGGTTCGCTATAACGAGAAGCTCAAAGCGACGGACAATAAGTTGCTGGAGCTGATGGATCGTTACAAACGAATCTCGATCAACGATTCGAATCTCTGGGCGACGATGGCACTCCCGCACGCGCGTCATCTCGCCAACATGCTCGAGCTCGCGCGCGTGATCACACTCGGTGCGCTGAATCGCAACGAGTCGCGTGGGGCTCACTTCAAACCGGAGTTTCCGGACCGCGACGACGAGAATTTCCTCAAGACTACAATTGCCGAGTATTCCGGCGAAGGTCCGGTGTTTTCTTACGAACCGGTCGATATTTCCCTGATTGCGCCCCGCAAACGCGACTACAGCAAAGGTAAGAAGGAGACCGCCAAGGCTTAATAGCGCTATGTCATCAAATCCACGAAAGACAGTTGAGATTCACATTCGTCGCCGCGCCAATCCGGACTCGCCGCAGTACTGGGAGCAGTTCGAAATCCCTTATCGACCGAATCTCAACATCATTTCCTGCTTGATGGAAATCCAGAAGAATCCTGTGAACAAGGCGGGCGAACGCACCACGCCGCCGGTCTGGCACATGAACTGTCTGGAACAGGTGTGCGGCATTTGCACGATGATCATCAACGGGCGTGCGCGGCAGTCATGTTCGGCACTCGTCGATAATCTCGATCAGCCGATCAAGCTCGAGCCAATGTCGAAGTTTCCGAACGTTCGCGATCTGATCGTCGATCGCTCCCGGATGTTTGATCATCTTCGTCGTGTTCATGCGTGGATCGAGATGGACGGCACTTACGATCTCGGACCAGGCCCACGCATGGACCAGGAAGACGTGCAGGAGCGTTACGCTTATTCGCGTTGTATGACTTGTGGTTGTTGTCTTGAAGCGTGTCCGCAGTATGAGGGCGACAACTACATCGGACCGCAGGCAATAGCTCAGGTGCGTCTATTCAACATGCATCCGACCGGCAAGATGACGCGCACCGAACGGCTCGAAGGCATCATGGGTGAGGACGGCATCACCAACTGTGGCAACGCCCAGAACTGCGTGAAAGCCTGCCCGATGAACATCCCACTCACCCGGGCAATCTACGAGGAAAATCGCGAAACCGTTCTGCATGGACTACTCGGCTGGCTCAAAGGCTAATCCGCGTTTATCCGCGTTCATCTGCGGCTAAAAAACAAGATTAGACCCCGAGCACGTCAACCAATTCCTGCACCGCTGACGCACTCTTCTGCAGCGCGATCCGTTCTTCTGCCGTCAGATTGATCTCGATAATCTGCTCCAAGCCGCGCGCACCCAGCTTGCAGGGCACACCAACGTACAGCCCATTGATCCCATACTCACCTTCGAGGTACGCCGCGCAGGGCAGAATCTTCTTCTTATCTTTCAAGATCGATTCAGTCATCTCGACCGCTGCTGCCGACGGCGCATAGTAAGCCGACCCGGTCTTCAATAAGCTCACGATCTCAGCACCACCACCTGCCGTGCGCTTCACAATCGCGTCGATCTGATCTTTCGGCAATAGCTCCGTGATTGGTATACCGGCGCAGGTCGAGAAACGCGGCAACGGCACCATCGTGTCGCCGTGCCCACCGAGCACAAATGCCGTCACGTTCTCCACTGAAACGTCTAAAGCTTCCGCGAGGAAACAACGCATGCGAGCCGAGTCGAGCACGCCTGCCATTCCGATCACGCGATGCTTCGGAAATCCGGAGCGACGCAGAGCCACCTGGCACATCGCGTCAAGCGGATTGGAAACAATGATCAGAATCGTGTTTGGCGAACGCCGGACAACTTCGTCGACGACTTTCGACACGATATCGGCATTCGTCTTCAGTAAGTCATCGCGACTCATTCCCGGCTTACGAGCGAGACCGGCGGTGATGATCACAACGTCGGAATTGTCTGTTTCGTCGTAAGTGTTTGAACCCGTCATGCGCACGTCGAAACCCTCGACGGGCGCCGCTTCCGCAAGGTCCAACGCCTTGCCCTGCGGCACTCCTTCGACGATATCAACCAGGACCACATCACCAAGTTCCTTCGCGGCGAGCCAATGTGCCGCAGTCGCGCCGACATTTCCTGCGCCGACAACCGTAATCTTCTTTCGCGCACCCATTCGTTTGATTCCTTTGATTTAATTGTATTTTTGAAGAAGCGCGAGTTTACAAGCGGGTCTGAGGGGTGTCAAATCGCGTTACTTGCTCAGTTCCGAGTGATAACGGCAATTGAGCAAGAGCCGTTGGCGGTGTGATAGGTGCCGTCATTAACTTCAACTGTCACTGTAAAGACCTTTCCCGCCAGACCGGTGGTGTCAAGCACGATCTTCTTTGTCCCTTGTCCAGCAACAATTCGTCCGCCCGTCGTGTACCACGTCGGCAGGAGCCACTGTCCCGTACGCACATACACCGCATTGATAGAAATTCTTTCGCCATCGACTGCAGTAGTCGGACAGTTCACCGCATCGATCATAAAGACATGCTCAAATACCACCTGAAGTAAATCGTGGGCATCGCCGTAGTAAAGACTACAAACCTGGCGATCAGAATATGGAGGGATGTAATAAATCTCGAAAACCTTTTTCCAGAGCGTCTTAAATAACAACCCTGATTTTTCATCAACGAACGCGCGGTAGCCCGTATCCTCAGGAAACGTTGGATTGAAGGACTTAAAGCGACGCTTGTCAAATCCCAGCGCTTTCATCGTTTTGGCATCTCTCAGTACTCTTTGTATCAACAGAACTGTATCCGCCGGCGCACCGTCGCAATTGTGAGGCTGGGCGAAGCCGATCGAGATATTTTCATTCTCAAACGTAAACTCGCATCGCTCCACTTTATCCGCGCATTCGCCGAACATCCGCACCACATCTGCTCGTGTCGAACTGAGTGGCTTAATACCGCGCCACTCCTCGGCAGCGACCTGTTGTGCCGTTACCACCGAAGCAAGAACTAGTAAGAACGCTCGGAACACTGGCTTCATGATGTAATAATGTCTATTGAACCATGGACGACATAGATCCTGACAATCCTTTTCCAGACCCGGTGGAAATCGAGATCACCGACGTCTTCGATCTCCATACTATTCGACCACGCGATGTTAAAGCAGTCGTCGAAGAGTACCTGCGCCTGGCCCACGAAAAAGGCTTCAAAGTCGTGAGGATCATTCACGGCAAGGGCATCGGCGTGCAACGTGAAGCCGTCCGCTCCATCCTCGCCCGCACCGACTTCGTCCTCAACTGGACCGACGCCCCACCCCAAGCCGGCGGCCTCGGCGCCACCATCGTAAGACTCGCGAACTAGTTATCTATGCAGTGGTCGAATGTACCCGCTTTCTCCCAAGATGTTAAACTGACGAGTCAAGGAAGGCGGTATTTATGGAAACAACCGTAGAGCAATTGGTTTCGCAGGCAATGACGTTACCTGGTGAACTGCGCGCGCGGTTGGCGGAACTTCTCATTGAGAGTCTAGACACAGACGATTTTGGAGCGATCGAGAGAGCTTGGAACCTCGAGGCAAAACGGCGTCGTGATGAGGTACGTGCCGGCAAAGTCGAACCCATTCCTGGTGACGAGGCTTTGCAGGACGTCCGCAACTCGATTTCGTGATGAATTACAAGTTCCACCCCGACGCTTTGAAGGAGTATCGTGAAGCTGCGCTTTGGTATTCGAATCTAGAACGAAAACTAGCACTCAGATTCACCAACTCAATCGAAGAGACAATCCGGCGCATTGTTGCCAACCCCGAGCGATGGAGGATAGTCGACGAAGACGTTCGTCGCTGTCTTATGCCCCATCTTTCCTTTTGCCGTTCTCTACACTATAGAACAAGACTTCATACTCATCGTTGCAGTTCTGCACTGGAGTCGCGACCCCACGTATTGGCGCGACCGTCTCGAGAATGCCTAATGCATCACGGATCCTGTAAATGCTCGTCCTCTTGATCATTCTTATCTTCATCTATCACGCCGGTGCAGCGATCTATTATGTGCACGGGTTGGAGCCGCTGCCGGCGTTTGAGTTTCTGTATCACGCGGCTTTTCTTTGTGGTGTGGTTTGGTTGTTAAAGGCGGAAAGAAAGCGGTCGGCCGTCACATCGATTTATTGTCCGGGAGTGTTGGTGGGAATCGGGTGGATGATCATCCTTCCTTATCACCTGCTCACGACACGTGGCGTTCGAGGCCTCATCCCAGTGTTTGCCGTGCTCGGAAGCTTCCTTATCGCTCGGATACTCATGGATACGATCATCTTCGCGGTTCGCTTGTGACGTAATCCGTTTTTCAAAACCAGTGTAGTTGTTTGAGAAAGAGTTCAAGTCGGGCGAAGCCGGCAGCGCCATCGACAACGCGGTGCCACTGTTTATCTTTCACCGGAGTATCGATATAGCGAAACTCAAGCTGACCGTTTGCGATCGGTGAGATTCGTAAATAGGGACCGTTGTATGGATAACTCACCGGTGTTTGAACGATGCAGAGATCGTTCGCGGACGTCCAGGCAAACAGCCCTTCTTTGTAACGTGACTGATTGATTTCGCCGACGAGTTTCTGCATCGCTTGCAAAGAGCGTTCACCTGCGGGAACTGCGGCGTAACGAGCGTGAATCTCATTCCACGAACAGATCATAACCACTTCCCTGTTTACTGAACCAATAAACCAATTTCACGGCCCAACTTTTGTGCTAAAAGTAGCACAAATGTCCATCAACCGATGTTGTCGCTCTCCACTTCTGATAACCGTGGCACTGATCTCAGTGCTGACGATCTTCATCTATGCTGGTCGCGCACAACAGACCGGTGATCTAACCGGCAACTGGGCGGTGCGTAACGTGAACGATACGGAAGGCACCGTGCGTTCAACTTACTTCAATCTCAAACATGAAAACGGAAAGATCACGGGAACGATTCGCGCCACACAGTTCTTTTACACCATCAAGGAAAGCACCGGTGGACCAGAAGGATTTACCCTCGTCGCGAGCATGATGGATGGACACAACGAGCGACGCGTCCAATACGAAGGCAAACTGATTGGCGATGAATTGAGAATGGCGACACGAAGGCGTCCTGATGCGCCGCTTACCGAAATGGTCGCCAAACGAGCACCCGCAGGTGAAGGCGCTCTCCCCGCCCGCATCGATCCACCAGCGCGTCACAAAGTTCCGTATAACGGCCTCGCAAAGACTCCGCCGATGGGGTGGAACAGTTGGAACAAGTTTGCCGGCCGCGTCGACGACGCAACTGTGCGCGCGATCGCAGATGCGATGGCAAGCAACGGAATGAAAGAAGCGGGCTACCTCTACATCAACATCGACGACACGTGGGAAGCCGGTCGAAACGACAAGGGAGAGATTCAGACCAACAAGAAGTTTCCGGACATGAAAGCGCTCGCCGATTATGTTCACAAGAAAGGGCTGAAGCTCGGCATCTATTCCTCGCCTGGTCCAAATACGTGTGCCGGTTACGAAGGCAGTTATGGTCACGAAGAACAGGACGCAACGACATTCGCGAAGTGGGGCATCGACTATTTGAAGTACGACTGGTGTGGCGCGCGCACGTTGTATACAGACGAGGAAATGCCCGCGATTTATCAGAAGATGGGTGATGCGTTATTGAAGACTGGTCGCCCAATCGTCTACAGCCTCTGCCAGTACGGGCGATTAGACGTGTGGAAATGGGGAGCAGAAGTCGGCGGAAATCTCTGGCGCACCACGGGCGACATTCGCGACACGTGGGATTCGATGACCAATATCGGATTTCGCCAGAACGAACTGGCCCAATACGCAACACCGGGTCACTGGAACGATCCAGACATGCTCGAGATTGGCAACGGCGGCATGATTGGAGCGGAATACCGAACGCACATGAGTCTCTGGGCCATGCTGGCAGCGCCACTACTCGCCGGCAACGATTTGCGTCAAATGAGTCCTGAGACGCTCGCGATTCTGACGAATCGAGAAGTGATTGCAGTCGATCAGGACAAACTCGGCAAACAAGGCAGCCAGGCGTGGAAGTCAGGTGACCAGGAAATCTGGACACGACAACTTTCAGGCGGCGACATGGCAGTAGCGTTCTTCAATCGCGGAAAAGATGAAGCAAAGATCAGCGTGAAGTGGGCCGACATCGGCGCGCCGGCGAAGCGCAAAGCGCGAGATCTCTGGCTGCAACAGAACGTGGACACCAGCACTCCGGAATACGCCGCAACCGTCCCAGGGCACAGCGCAGTAATGCTCCGAATCAGTGGTCAATAGAGACTCGGACCATTACGGGTCTTTTTCAGGAGCGAGATAGATGCGGGGTATTTTTCCGATGGGGTAGAGGGAAAGACGCGTGTAAGAAGTTGTTGAGTAACCGCCATCCATGATGAGCAAATGCTGAGGTTCGACTCCTCGTCTCCTTACCAGGTAATCTTTCCCTCGGGCTGCGCGCTTCATTTGTTGAGCCCTGATTTTGCGTGAGGGGCCAAACACTTCCAGAGTTCCCCGGCCTGACGATTCAATAATCTGAATGGCGAAATTGTCTAATCGTGCCTTCTCATCGTTGAAGGCGATCGCTCCATACTCATCAAACGTCGGAAAGAAATCGACGCAACATTTCTCAACTCGAGGACAGTGTAACTGTTCCTCACTTGATTTCGGATAATAGTCGACGAGCGTAACGAGTCCATTGTAAGTTTCAACCATTAAGCCGGCCTCGTTGTCCCAATAATAAACAAGGCCGAAACCGTTATCTTCCACCTTGGAATCCCTGGCTAATTGATATTCATCCTTACGATGAACTCCTTTGGGAATTATCCCGATCTCGGTGACGGTACCAGGAGGCACATTCCACCCATATCCGAATTTTTCCATGGAATCGTCACAGGGTGCTCTCTGAAAATCGAACGAGACGATTTCATTGGGCAGATTATAGGAGCCCGATGACGAGGGCTTACCCATCAACCGCTCGACATCAGCACGTGTTGACTTCAGCGGTACAATTCCACGCCAATCTTTCGCAATGACTGAACCCGCGAAAACTGTCATCGCAAGACAAAAGGAGGAGCAGAAGGCAGCGTACGGGAGCAGAAAAAAGCAAATTCTGTCCCCTGCTCCTGCTTGCCTATTTCTCGTCCAAACCAAAGGCATACTCTATTGATTCGCTTTGGTGCGTCTTGCGGCCACGGCCATGACTTCATCGAGCGAGCCGAATTCATCGAGCGGACGCGTTATTATTCGCCCGTCACTGCTGAAAGCTGTCAGTTGACCACCTGATAATCTCACAC
>JBKPPU010000320.1:0-10065 GCA_046733695.1 Acidobacteriota bacterium | reverse complement strand
CGTCGATTCTTCCGTCACCAACTGCGCGTAGTAGATCTCACTGGTGGCGTCATCCATCACCACCAACAGGTCGTACCAGCGATGATCACAGAACCACTGATGTTCACTACCATCAATGTGGACCAGCATCCCGGGCAAGGGGCGGCGCGGTCGGCGCTTGCGATGGATCCCACGCTTGCGTCCCTTCTTTACCAGGCCAGCTCCTTGCAATGCCAGCTTCACCCACGTGTAACTCAGTTTGATGTTATGGTCCGCGACCAACTTCTCGTGAAAATGGCGCACATTGAAATCGAAGTATTGCTCCTTGTACAACCGCAACACTTCCGCCACTGTGGTGAGTGGTACCTGCCGCTCCGAAACGCGACCGCGGCGCCGATCTATTAAGCCGGTGTAGCCATGTTCCTCATAGCGGCGCTGCCAGCGCCGCAGTTGTCGATCGCTAATGCCGATGATCTCTGCCGCTTGCCACCAGGTGATCTGTTTGGCTATGGCGCGCAAGATCACTTCTTGTACTTTCATCGCCCGCTCCCAGGCGGCTTCGGCGCTTCGCTTCATGCCTCATACTGGCATGCGCTAAACCCAGCCGCTTCAAAGCGGACACTTCATGTGCTAATTGAACCGGACATATGATGTGCTAACGACAAGCGTTCACATTTCTGTTGACGAGCAAACAGAATCGTCATATTGTGCCCGGAGTTACAGAGAAAGCTTTGGCTGTCCTCAGAGCCTGGCCTAACTTTTCCGACGAGCCTCACGAGTCTCTTACAAAGATTCTCCTGCTTTCTCCATGAGGACGATCTACGTCCAAAAACCTCATCAAAAGGAGAACGTGTATGTTTTTGACACCGAACTTTCGTCTCACCCGACGAATTCCCTTTAACCTCATCTGTGCCGCGTTGATTCTTTTCGCAGCTTCGAAAGCGGCAAACGCTGACGAACTCGCAGTGTGGAACTTCAATGATTCAGATCTCAACGTGGATCACGGCAGTGGCACACTCACGAGCAATATCAATGTCGCAAACATCCTGTTTGCGGCGGGAACGACTACCAACGCGCGACAGGGAGACACTGCCGGACAGGCGCTTTCATTACAGGGTGGGACCGGAACTGCCAACAACGGCAGAAACATCACCCTTAACGTCAGCACAGTTGGCTTCTCAAATATCATCGTCAGTTTTGCGACCCAGGGAACGAGCACAGGATTCAACAGTAACCAGTTCCAGTACAGCACCGACGGGATTACATTCGTCGATCTTAGTCCGCCGTACACGCCTGCAACTGCGTTTGGATCGGTGCCACTTGTCTTCAGTCTCGCGGCGATTGCCGGTCTGAACAACAACCCGAATGCGGCATTCAGAATTGTCTTTAATGGCGCGTCGTCGTCGACGGGAACCAATCGCCTCGACAACATCGTGGTTGAGGGGACGAGCACTGTGAGTGCGACTATTCCCGAACCTATGAGCGTGTTGTTGTTGATTAGCGGTTTAGGGGGTCTCTACCGAATGAAGCAGCGATACAAAAAGAGGCACAAAAGCTAAGTTGAACTTTTTGTGCCTCTTTTTGTGGCTAAAGTAGAACTTGGTACTTTGTACTTGGTGCTTGGTCTACTAAGTACCAAGCACAAAGAACAAAGCACATGTGACTTATTGTGGCTAGTTCCAATCACCGACAAGGACAAACGGCGCCCAGAAGAACGGTGCGCTGTACTTCTTGCCGGAGATCATGGCTAACTGCGCGCCGCGAAGCGCGCTCGAGGAGGTGGTGCCTTCGGACGTTAGCAGACGTTTGTAAAAATCAGTCATCAGGTCGGCGGTGGATTTGTCTGCCACCGACCAGAGACTAACGCCAACTGTCGGCGCACCCGCGTACATGAATGCACGTGTGAGTCCCATCACACCTTCGCCTCGCTTTTCTTTGCCGAGACCTGTTTCACAGGCCGAAAGCATCACCAGAGGCGAGCCGAGGTGAAGATTGAAGACTTCGTCCGTGCGCACAAAGCCATCGTGTGTCTTGTTGCCGACGAGCGACAGCACGACTCCGGTGAACTGCGGTCGTTCTGCGTTCAGCAGGCCGTGTGTGGCAACGTGAATAATTCGGTACTTGCTGATGTCGCGCGCGCCGAGATTGTCTTCGTTCGCGTCGAGATCGAGCCAAACGTCAGCCTGGCCTCCGGAAGCTTTGGCGAGCTTGGAGATCTGGTCGGCCTCGGTACGTGTGCCGGTCAGACGTGCGAGTGGAAGTCCTTCCATCTGTCCGCTTGGTGCAGGTGGCGCAGACCCGCTTACGTCTGTGAGCGCGCTCTCAATGCCGAGACCTCTGACGTCTGAATCAGTGGCTGGGGCAGCCGTTCGTTTTTGAGCTCGCGCATCGTTCGAGTTGAACACTGGATCGGCGATGATCAGCATTGCGCGACTGGCGTTCTTCGTCCGTTGCTGTTTGATCGCGCCCACAACCGAAGCTGACGGCGCGTAAATCACTTCGTTTGACTTGACGAGGTAATTAAGTGACGAAAAGTCGCCGGTGTCGGAAGTCTTAAGTAAAACTTCAAAAGGAATGTAGTTGAGTGCGCCGTCTGCAACAACCATCACACGCTTGTCGCCGATCATTGCGGCAGCAGGTTCGAGGACGACTTTGTACAGCGCATTCGATGCGGCTATGAATGGCGCGACGTCTTCAGGCGCAGTCGCTGCGATACCGAGGCCGCGATTCGCTTCCGCAACGTCGATACCAACGATGCGGCGCTGCAGCTTCGAGGGAATCAACTGGGCGCGCAAATCCATCGCAAGCCTATCGATGGTCATTCGCGGTGGCAACTTGAACAGGTTCACCGCTCCCTTGGCCACCACGAACAGATACGAATCATCCGGTTGCACCGCATACTCGACCAGCACTGTCTGATCGTCGAGCACGTTCGACTGTACTTCCGCCAGGCTCAAAGGTTTGTTCGCGGTCAGCGAGGCATATCGTGGACTCGCCGTGCGAATCTGGTTTTCGATCTCTTCATATTCGAGTTGTAACTTTTCGAGATCGGCATCCAGTTCGGAAGGTTTCTTTTTGACTTCCTCGGTGGAGATGTTGACTCCGGTCAGAATGTCAGCGATTGCTTGCTGCTGATCGAGATTGTCCTGTTTGCGCTTCAGCAAATCCGCCGGAACACCTTCGGTTATCGCAGCGTCCGTTTCGCTCAACATGTCGAGGAGGGAACGGGCTTTTGACTGTTCACTGATGCGAAATGCTTCGGCGGCATAGTCGAGTGCTTTGCCGCTGAGTGGAGCACCGGCGGTCGAATTCGTCAGGAGCGCGAGTGCCGCATTAGCCGCTGCAGCTTCGTCGAACACGTCTTTGATCGATGCGAGAAAAGTTGTGCGCGATTCATCAGCACGCAGACTCCCCTGTCGCAACGTTTCGATAGTGCCAAGTGATTCGCGATAGTTAGCAACCGCTTGCTCTCGTAACGCCAGCCCTTTCTTCGGATCCTTTTCCTGCGCCGCCTGCAGCCATAAACTGCGGCCAAGACCTCGTTGCGCAGGCCACATCAGATCGAGACGTTTATCATCCTGAGCGCCTTTTTTGGCGTCGTTGTAAAACTTGGTAGCGTCCTTGAACTTTCCTTGTCTCAACGCGACGTCACCGAGACTGGTGCGCGCTGCGGCGCGATAACGTCGCACTTGTCCGAGCTTTGCGATGCCGGCGATGGTGCTGCCCGAAGCCTCAAGCGCGTTATTAAAGTGCTTGCCTGCGGCTTCGAGATCGCCGTCCGCGTACGCAAGGCGACCCATTCCCAATTCATAGCTCGAATAAACGATCGATACGCGATACTCGTCGAGCTCCTTCTTCGCTTCCAGCCCGATAGTCAGGGCGCTCGTTGGCGCTGCCACGTCTACTCTTCCAGTGGAGATGGCGCCCGTAATCGCACTCAAGCCTCCGAAGCGTCGACCAGCTTTGGCAGCAGCGCCTTCAGGCTTCTTCACCACCATGCGACCATACGCGGCTTTCGAGTCGGCAGTTTTTCCGAGACGGAAGTTCACTTCACCCATCTTTGCAAGCATCAGGTTCGCGTTGTATCTGTCATCGCCGACTGCAGCAGCGGCTGAAGCCGCGGTGGTCACGGCCGCAGGTGCGGCTGCAGATGCGACTCCCGAAGCCACTGCATCTCGCTTGGGATCGCCCGCGATAAATCCGTCGAATGCTTTTTGGTAGTGATCGAGTGCGACCTGATATTGTCCCTGTCGCAGGTAGAGATCGCCCAGTTCGTTATGGGCGGCGGCGATGCCGCTGTTGTTCTTCGCGGCGGTGTAGAGATTGAGCGCGTTTTTTAATTGAATGAGAGCTTTGTCGGCCTGTCCGCGCTTCAGTAAACGTCTTCCCTCGTGCAGAGCCGTTCCCGCCTGGTCAGTCTGCTGCGCATACGCCGAAACAACCGGTGCGAGGAAAAGCACTGCGATCAACGAGAGACTAACGACTTTCTTTGTAAAACTCATTTCACTTCCCTTTCGAAATGCATGAAAACGTAGTAAACGAAGTGACCGTACTTGGATAGGGTCAGAACCACCACGCGGTAGCGGGTGGGTGCGCAGCCTTATTCGATTGGAGCCTACGGCGTACCCACCCGCTACCGCGAGGTGGTTCTGACTGTATCCAAGCCTGTTGACACAAAGCCAAGTTTATTTATGAAGTAGATCAAGTGTTGCGACGAGAGTCGAACGAGTCGACGATGCCATCATCACCAATGACGGCGGCGGGTCGTCCTTAGCCAGTCCAAACCCGCGCGCTGTCGCTTCCTGCTCGCCAGAGGTTTGTGCGCGCCCATATTGTTTTGCCTTGTCTGTTTGGAGCGGCTCCTGCATCTGTTTTTGAACTACTGCCCAAACTTCGTTATTCGGTTTGATTGGACAACGTGCTTTGTCTTCACGGCAATAAGCAATCAGATCATCTTCAAGAGGAATGCCGCCTAAAGGTTCACGCGTAAAAACGAAGAATAAGTGTTCAGTGCCGGCAACTTCATCAAACGCAAACCAGCGGAGTCGCTCCTCCGCCGAAAGACTCGAAGGGATCTCAAAAGGCACGTGTGCCTGAAGGTAATTCCCTGCGTCATCCAGTGAAACATCCGGATAGATCAGAGTTGCAGGACCGTCGTCCGTGGTGTTGAAGATGTAGAGGTATCCGTCGCTGTTCGATTCCAGCAATACTCGAACCCGATCGCCTTTGCGGAAAACGTGCTCCGGATCGATGCGAACTGCCAGACCATTCGAGTCGCGCATGAACAACGTCACTCCGAGTCCGATGCGACGTGCGTTAACTGGCGTCGCCGGATCCGATGGTGGTGGCGCCGGCTTGTGGCCTGAGTGTTCTGGCTTGGTGGGCGTCTTGTCGGTGGGTTTGTTCGGAGTAGTCGAACTACCGCTCGATTTGGGGCGTCTCCGGCTGGGCTTCGCTGCCGAATCGGAACTTGCGGTCTTTTCCTTCGGACGCGATGTCAGAAACGCGCCGCGAACGTCTCCATCGTCCTGAAGGATCGGCGCGGCGACCCCAATCACCAAAGCGCAAACACAAACGAATCCAAAAACCATCACACTCAGTCGCATTACGGGGATCTCCTTGTTGTTCACGTGCAATCGAAGTTTTTCAGTCAGAGGCTCATAGCGTGTGCCCGGCGAAGTGCTAATTGTGCTGAATACGGATGTCGAAGACAATCGGATTGTTGCCCCGGTCAGAAGTAGTTTTTACCCGCGCGAACTGGGCGCTGGGGTTTGATTCGTCAAGCTCAATAACCGGCGTTCCCTGATACTTCGAGACAAATGCCTTAAAATCCGCCTGCTGACTTGCCGATAGCGGTTCAAATGTAACCGGCTCATCTAAAAATGACGGAGACAACAATTGTGACTTCGAGAAGATGATCGTATAGCGTTCCGTTCCCGGATTCGCGTCGAGTGTAAAAGTATCACCTTTTGGAAAACTCAATTCCTGTCCCTTACTGACTTTGTTAGTGGTAAGTCCAGTGTCACGCAAAGGTTTCGATGTTAGGAAAGCGGTGAGCTGATTATCGTTGCCTGGACCAATGATGTAGACGTAACCGTCTTCATCGAAAACCAGGTGAAAAGTGAATTTCTGACCGGAAGCGATCGGGACTAATGCTGCAACCTTCGTTTTCCGTTCTGCCTTGGCATCCCCGAGCTCAAGCCAGTAGCGACTAATCTCCTTTGGTGCTGTTGCCACTACTGCCGGGTTGTTCGTGTTAGAGGTAGTTGTCGTGCTGCTCGATCTCGACTTGTTCCAGAGCAGAAAACCTCCGACACCGGCGACAAGCAAAACCACAAACACAACGACAACACCGATCAGTAATCCCACTTTGCTCTTTGGAGCAGGCGAGACAACAGAGACTGCAGGTGGCTTAGGCGTCGGAACCTGCGGCACTGTCACACTCGACGCCATCGCAGCTGACTCGACCACGGTGGCAGAAACGTCACTACTCGGCTTAGGCGACGGCGATGGTTGCGGTTTTGCGGGCTCGTAAATAGTCCCATCATCTTTCGGAACCACTCGTCCCACGGGCGACGTCGGGGTTGCGTCGGCGGTGAGTATCGTCGGCGCGTTGACGTCGGCATTTGTTGACACGCGATTGTTGCCTGCGACGGTTTCCGTCAAATCCCCAGCCTGATTCGGAAGTGGTGCAGTGGATCGGCTCGGTGTTGCGAGGCCAGCGCGCAGTTCGTCAGCGAGAACACGCGCAGTCGCCTGACGATCACCGCGGTCCTTCGCCGTAGCGCGCTCGATTGCCTGACTGAAACCACGCGGAACATCGGCCACGAGTTCGTCCAGCGGTGGAAGCTTTGTGCTGACGTGCTCGCGTCGTAACTCGTGCAGCGTATTGCCGGAAAAACCGCGCCGGCCGAGAATCATCTCGTAGAAGACGAGACCAAGACTATAGATGTCAGCACGTCCATCGATCTCAATGCTTTGATCGCGCGGGATCTCTCCCCATTGCTCCGGCGACATGTAATAAGGAGTGCCGAGCACCTGACCCGCCATCGTCAGCGCCGTGTTGCCTCCATTGTCGCCGCCGGCGATCTCACGCATCTTCGCAATACCGAGATCGAGTAGCTTCACAACCGGCTCACCGTTCTCGACCGATGTTCCAACCATGATGTTTTCAGGTTTGAGATCGCGATGCACGACACCCATGGAATGAGCGGTGTCGAGAACACTCATGATCGGCGTGAGAATTTCGTACGCCTCTTTGGCCGTGAACTTTCCGCGAGTTTTGATCTCGTGATCGAGAGTATGACCTTCGACATACTCCATCACCATGTAGATGGTGCCGTCAGCGGCCGTACGGAGATCGTAAACCGTAACTGCGTTGGGATGTCGAAAACGGCGCGCTGCCTGACCTTCACGCCTGAATCGTCGCAGCCACTCGGCATTCGTTCGGACTTCCGGCGGCAAAACCTTGATCGCTACACGGTCGCCGAGCAGGATGTGCCGGGCCCGATAGACTGCTCCCATCCCGCCTTTGCCGAGAAGCGCCTCCATCTGATACTGGCCGTCGAGGACAGTATCGACGATTGACGCCGGATCGGCCTCCAGAACCTCACCGTCAATCGAGCAGAAGCTAACGCTGTCGTCGTATTTGGCTTTGCAGGTAGTGCAGTATTTCATCTGAGGTCAATAGATCACACAGATTACACAGAGAGTTTAGCGAATCTGTGTAATCTGTGGATAGATCTTTTGGGCGTACTCTTCGACCATGCGGTCGCTATTGTACTTCGGTGCGAGGGTCTGGATGGCGCGCTTCATCATCGCGATCCAGTGGTGGGGGATGCCATCGGCCTCACGATGGTAAAACAGCGGCACGACCTCCAACTCGAGCGTGCGATAGAGCGATTCGGCATCAAGCGCGTCGATCTTCGAAACCTCAGCGCCGTCATTTCCATTTCCAATCGCGAAACCATTGGTCCCGTCATACCCCTCGAGCCACCAGCCGTCCAGGATCGATAGATTCAAACCCCCATTGATGGCAACTTTCTCACCGCTCGTACCGGAAGCCTCCTGCGGCCGGCGTGGAACGTTCAACCAAACGTCGACCGATTGGACCAACTGCCGTGCAATCTCCTGATCGTAATCTTCCAGAAAGACTGCACGCTGCCTGACAGCGGGATCGTATTTCCACTGCGCGAGTTGCTGCAGCACTAACTTCGATCCTTCATCCTGGGGATGCGCCTTACCGGCAAATACAAACTGAACCGGACGCTCCGCATCGTTGATGATTCCCAGCAGGCGCTGTGGATCCGTCACAATCAAATTCCAACGCTTGTAACCGGCAACACGTCGCGCGAATCCAATGGTCAAAGCCGCCGGATCAAACATCGTCGTCGCGGCTTCGATGTAGTCGGCGTTTTCGCCCGCAGCAATTCGTCTCTGCAATGAGCGGTGACGGATGAAAGCAACGAGTCGCTCCTTCAAACGTAAATGTGCGTTCCAGATTTCTTCGTCTGGAATGCCTGCTACGGCTGCGGACCAAACATCCGGATTACGCAGCCTCATCTCCCAATCCTGGCCCACATGCTTTTCAAACAGATCGCGCAAGAGCGGCGAGATCCATGTGGGCGCGTGAACGCCGTTGGTGATGTAACTGATGGGTACATCCTCGAGCTTCTTTTCGGTCCAAAGCTTTTGCCACAACGCACGAGAGACTTCTCCGTGTTTGCGACTCACACCATTGGTCGACCGGCACATGCGAATAGCCAGCGGAGTTAATCCGTAACGCTCAGTTTTGTTTGCGGGCTCGACACGACCAAGCGCGAGAAATTCGTCTTCAGTGAGACCAAGCTCCTTGAAGTAGCCTGTTCCAAACGCGCGCGTCACAAGCGAAGCATCGAACTCATCGTTGCCCGCAGCGACCGGCGTGTGAGTGGTGAAAACACACTGCTGTTTCACTCTGTCGATCGCCGTCGCGAATGGCTGTTGTTCCGACTGCACGATCTCACGCGCGAGTTCGAGCGTGAGAAACGCGGAGTGGCCTTCGTTTAAATGAAAAACGTGCGGCGACACGCCGAGTTTCCGTAACAGACGAACGCCGCCGATACCGAGCAACATCTCCTGCACGATACGCGTTTCGCGATCGCCACCGTAAAGATGCCCGGTGACCCACCGATCGGTCTCGGCGTTTTCGGGAATGTTTGTGTCGAGCAGGTAGAGCGGTACACGACCGACGTCCGCTCGCCACACCTGGGCTAACACGTTACGTTCACGAATCAGCACTTCGATGCGAAGCGGTGTGTCGTCGGCATTCTTGATCAGGTGGATCGGCAGGTCTTTCGGAAACGTCTCGCCGTAGTGTTCTTCCTGCCACCCGTCCTTGCGCAATCGCTGGCGAAAGTATCCGTAACGATAAAGCAAACCGACAGCGACAAGCGGCAGACCAAGATCACTGGCCGACTTGAGATGATCGCCCGCGAGAATTCCGAGTCCACCCGAATAGAGGGCCAGCGATGTATGCACCCCAAACTCGGCGCAAAAATAAGCGACCGGATGTTCAGGCGTGATCGCGATGTTTTGCAAATGAGGCGGCGCAGTCATGTACGCCTGAAAACTCGCATTCAGGCGACGCACACGTTCGAGGTAAACCGGATCTGTAGCAGCTTCGGCCAATCGGTATGCTGACGTCTTTGCAAGCAATTGTCGCGGATTATGTTCGCACTCTTCCCAGATCTCGGAGTCGAGATCGCGGAAGACACTGGCGCCATCAGCAGCCCAGCTCCACCAGTAGTTCCAGGCCAAATGCTCGAGGGGGATCAGTGGTGCGGGCAACTCATTTTTCCGCACCACACGTTGTTCGATTTCAGTGGTTTCAATCATCGTCTATAGTTTGCTCGGTACTTGGAAAGGCTGCGCACCCACCCGCTACCGCGAGGGGTTCTGACCCTGTCCAAGTATGGTCCTTGTCTCAAAGGTTCGAACCAAACTTGGATACAGTCAGAACCACCTCGCGGTAGCGGGTGGGTACGCCGTAGGCTCCATCGCAAAGTGCTGCGCAGCACCCACCCGCTACCGCGGGGTGGTTCTGAC
>JBKPPU010000319.1:0-8175 GCA_046733695.1 Acidobacteriota bacterium | reverse complement strand
AAACCGTGGAAAAACAAACTACAGTTTTCCCACCGTTCCCACAGCCCCTACTACTACTGGATAAAAAGTGTAAAGGATGTCGTGATAACAAACTGTAAAGGATGTCTTGACAATCAACACACGGAGGGCCGCCCCTACAGTTCGTTCCGAGAACCGTTGTTCCCCCAGGATCCGTACGTTCCAAATTATTTGGTCATGTCGACGCGGGCGTAGAAGATATTCGTCTCGGGAAGTTTCTCGTCCTGGGCGACGATGATCGCCAGCCCCTCGTCTTTCCCATTGTCTTTCCGCTGAAACAAACACATCGCGCCGTGATTCTGCGAGTCTTCCGTGTCGCCGACACAACCCTTGTCGTTAGGCTTCCAACCCAACGCTTTCATGCGATCGTTGGTATAGAAATCCTTCACTTCCTGCGCCGTCTTATTCGTCTTGAATGAGATGAAATTAACCTTGCCTTGCATAACGCCGCGAATGAACAGGCGCGCTCCGAGGGGAATCTCGAGATCCGATTTCGTAGCCCCCGCGAATGGCGGTACGTCGGCCCAAAGCGTGCTCACAGTACCGGCGTTCTTGTCGCCTGCAAGTCGTTCGCCGAGCTTGCACGACACAGCCACGCCGAGAATCAGAGCCAAAGCCAAAATGGAAGCCGGTATTCTCATACTTGCACTCCTATTAACTTGTGAACTCGGGTTGCTTAACGCGTCGAGATGTTCTTCACCTGGCCGCGTTTCAGCAGAGTGACAATTCCATTGCGGCGGTACCATACACCATCTTTGGTGCGCCAGACCTCGTCAGCTTCGATTTTTCCGCCGCTCGCCAGCATTATTACGGGTTTACCACCCTGCCGGGTTCCGATTCCTGGTCCACTGGTCGAGACTGGATCCCCAGTCGAGCGTGTGTGTGCAGTCGAAATCGTTGGTGAGGCTTTCGGCGAGGCTGAAGGCGAAGGCGATGGTGAAGGCGAAGGAGTAGGTGACGGGGATGGCGAAGGATCTACCCGTGAAGGTGTCGCGAATGGCTGAACATCCGTCGAGTTCTGCGGCGCGGCTGAGGCTTCCTGTGATCGAGAACTCAACCCGAAGTAGAGTGCGACAACAAGCACACCCAGAATGAGAGCCACCGTCACTGCGACGACAGGCAGAGCGCGGCTTTTCTTCGGCGGAGTCGCGGGCTCAAGCGCAGAGTCGTCGACGACCTCGAGCGTTGTCTGATCGAAGTCACACTTTTCGTCCGAGTCAGGATAGAGGAAGAGACATTGGGGGCAACGCTTCATGGCGGTTTTGAGGGTTTACATTGTGTCAGAGTTTGAATGGCTTTTTGAGAATGCGACCGGTCTTCTTGAAGAACGAACCAACCTTGGAGTCGTCTTTCTTTTCGTCAGTCGCAGGTTTTGTTTGTGAAGGTGTCGAAGCTTTGATGGAAGCTTTCTTGGCAGGCACTGCGGCTGCCACGGCCGGTTTGATGGCTTCGCTCTTAGATTCTTCAACCGCCGGCTGAGGCTCGGGAGCTGACATCGAGGGCGCTGACACCTGGGCTGGACTCTCAGCGGGCGCCGGAGTCGTAGCTGCAACTTCGACAGTCGCTGCCGGCGTGTATGCCGTTTCCGCCGTCTTCCGTTGGGTGGAAACGTAGTAAACCATTCCCAGCACGAGGGCGAGAATCACGGTGGCAAATGCAGGTACGGCGCGATTGCGCTTGGGCGTCGCCTTCGTGGTGACCGTCGTCAGCGCTTGCGTATTCGGCAGAGTGCGAGAATCAAAGACGAGGAGAATTCCATCCATATCACAAAGACTCTGATCGTCCTCATAAATGAACTCACACTGGGGGCACCTTTTCATCTGCGATTCTCCTGGAGCGGGTGTGGTGGATTGGGGCCTGCGGACGTTGGAGCCGGAGTGAGTGTCCCCGCAGGGCTACAGATTACACCTTAAGAGGTGTGTAAAACAAGCTTAAAAATCGACAGGATTTCTCAGATTTTCAGGATTTACATGAAAAATCCCGCAAATCTTGCTAATCCTGTCTATAAGTAGCGTTCGGCGAGGACGTTTCGATGGTGTGCGACGTGCCCGGCAATGATGTAAGCCAGCGCACGAACGGTAAATGGGAAGCCGCTGGCGACGCCCGTCCTTGACCACGCCTCGTCCGGGAGGTTCTTTAAAAATGAGATAGTCGCCAGCCGGACGCTCTTGAACTCCTCAACTAAATCCGCCCACGAAGAGTTGTTCGGGTGTGCCTCCCGGACGGCCTGATCCTGCTCAAAACTGGGCAGAGCGTCCTGATATCCGCGTGCAAACCAAAACGCACGGTAGAGAAACACACGTTCGCCGTCGTTCACGTGATTCAGGACCTCGCGAATCGTCCACTTTCCGGGCTCATAGGAGTGCAGGCTCTGTTCCTCCGAAATACCGTGGAGAAACTGGAGCATTTCGTCCATCTGACTCTCAATCGCGGGGACGATCTCGTCGCTCGTTACGAGGTCTATATATTTCGAATAGTAGGGGGCAGCTTCGTTGGTTTGTGGTCGTGTCATTTGAGTTGAAATCGTAGCAAAGATTAGCCATTTTCGTAACCAACGTGCCCCTTCGTGTGTCTATCTAATCTTCAAGGAATGGGGAGGATTTTAAGAATGAAAAACAGAAAAAATTATTCAATTTCGCGGCTTGTAATCAGCGCTTTTGCGATGCTGTTACTGTCCGTGATGCCGGCCGTTGTGATGGCGCAGGGTGCGGTAAATCCGCAGCTTGCCAAAAAGGTTCGGCATGAGCTGGTAACGCTTCCTTATTACGGCGTATTCGATAATCTCGCGTATAGCATCAACGGAGGAACCGTTACCCTTTACGGACAGGTGGTTCGTGCGTCGACTCGTTCTGACGCCGCAGGCCGAGTGAAGAGAATTGCCGGCGTGTCGCGCGTTGTGAACAACATCGAGGTGCTGCCGCTGTCAGGAATCGACGACAGCATTCGTGCTCGAACTTACCGGTCAATCGCACGGATGGGTGGACTCTATCGATACCTGCAGGGCGCGAATCCGTCTCTGCACATCGTTGTCGAACGTGGACATGTAACGCTGGAGGGTGTGGTCTCCGGCAGTGGTGATCGAAACCTCGCCTACATCGCGGCGAATCGTGTTCCGGGTGTGTTCTCGGTGACGAATAACCTACGCGTCGAAGGCGGAGAACCGAGGTAATCCACAGATTCCACAGATTACACAGAGATTGAATCTGTGTAATCTGTGGATAAGGCTATTCCCATCAGAAACCAGAACATCATCGCTACCTCAGCATCCCCGTAGTTGTAGTTCACCAACGAGCTAGCCAGAAATCCCGTCAACGCGCCGAGGATGCCAAGCAGAATCCCGTAACAGTGCGTATCACTCAGATCAGCCGCAGCTCTTTCAGCGCGAGCAATAAACAACCAGAACGCGATCATCAGCCACAGCCAAAGCGCGAGCATCGGCAGTCCGCGATCGAACGCCAGTTGCAGAGGAGTTGAATGCAGGTGCAGCATGTCTTTCCCGGGGAAACCCCACTCGTTCCAGTGCTTTTGCATCGCGTCCATGCCGTGTCCAAAGATCGGATGAATCAAAATCCGCGACAGCCCAACACGAGCGACCTGCATCCGCAGCGACGAGCTGCTGTCGCCGAGTAACAGAGCACTACGATCGCGTGTTTGCCACACCACCACCACGCCGAAAGCGAGGACAAAGAAGAGGGCAAACGTAAAAGCGATCTTCATCTTCCCGCGTAACGACCGGAACGCAATCACAATCGCGCCGATCACAAACGCGACGATGACCGTCCTCATGGCGGTGAAGACAATTCCGGCAGTCAACAACGCTGCCGCCACAATCGCGACTCTGAAGTATTTGTTTGGACCATGATTACGTAGATTGGCAAGCGCGAGACCGAGCGCGAGGAGGGCGATCATGCTGATCAACTCGGCAAAGGTTTGATAGTGACGAGTCCATCCCGAGGCGCGAAAGTGATGATTGCGGTCGCTTCCGGAAATGCCGGACGTAGCTTGCTGACTGAGCATGAAAGAGCGCTCAACCTGCTCGCCCTGCGAGATGATTCCCACCGAAACCGAGGAATTCGGCGGTGTCTCAGATAGTCGTCGATCGACATCGGCCGCCGAATAAACGCGATGGCGATTGATCTGCCAGACAGTGTCGCCCGGTTGAATACCAACCTGTTGCATAGGACTGTTCCCTGCAATCGACTCAACCACCACTCCGCGCCCGCGCAACAGGTCAAAACCACTGTAAAGCGCACCAGCTGACCCGGAAACGATCAACAACACAGTCAAAGCGAGCGCTGACGAGCGCGTGATCGTTGCTCGCGCCAGGTAAAAGAGAAAAACGCACCACGACGCCTGAAGCTTCGCGATGCTGATGCGAGGTTCTTCAGAAAGCAGTGCCGAAATAGCGGTCCAAAGGAGTGATAAAACGATGAGAAGGTCAAATTTTGTCCGCCGCAGACCCAAATTCCCAGTGCTGAGCGTCCTGATCACCCACCCGATTCCCGCAATCGCGACGCCGATAACACTCGCCGCCACTGAATGCGGCGCAAATGCGACGTAGATTGCGAGCCCTGCGAGAGCAATTTGCTGCCCCAGTTTTCCACGCGAATTTTGATCGTTTGTGATCATCGTTATCTTGCGAAAATAGTTGCGTTGACACCCTTTATTTACGCATGTTAGCGTATCTCGCGGCTGTTTGCCGGAGTTGCTAAGTCGAGTAAGAACGCGCGCTTAACTGGAATGGCATGGTTCCCGCTTCCCGCTGCTACGATTAACGCCGCCGACAATCGTACTAACTAACTTAAGAATTCCTAATGGCCTTCGAAAAAGCTAAGGTCCTAAAAGCCGCTGAGAAATTCCTTTCTCAAGGGAAGATCAACGCAGCAATCAAGGAGTATCGGCAGATCGTCGATAACGACGCCGACGATCTCACTACCTTGAACATGCTGGGTGATCTATACGTGCGTTCAGGCAAAAAAGAGGAAGCCGTTCACTGCTTTGAACGCATTGCCGAACATTACAGCAACCAGGAGTTCAATCTGAAAGCGATTGCGATGTACAAGAAGATCGAGCGGCTGCGCCCGCGTGATCAGGCCATCGCTTTCAAACTTGCAGAGCTTTACGCTACGCAGGGACTGGTCCACGATGCCCGCGCGCAGTATCTCGTCGTCGCCGATTCTTACACCCGCTCCGGGGATAACAAGCGCGCGCTCGAAATCCTCCACAAGATTGCCGACCTCGACCCCAACAACACTGAAATCCGTCTGAAGCTCGCCGATGGCTATCTAAAAGAAAACATGCGGCGTGAATCCGCGGCGGCGTTTGTGCAGGCCGCGAATCGTTTTCATCACATCGGCTCACAGGACCAGGCGCTTGATGCTTACTCGAAAGCCTTGCAACTGGTGCGCGACGATCGAGAAGCACTGCGCGGCATGCTTGAAACTCACATCGCGCGAGGCACCGCGTTCGAAGCAGCCGAAGTGCTCGAACGCGTTGTCGAGACTCGCGAAGAAGACAACGAGCTCGTTTCGATGCTGGCGCGCGCGTATCTCGAAGCCGAGGATCCAAAAGGAGCGGAGAAGGCCACGTCGCTGTTGATGGCCCAGGACGCTTCGAACTACACACAGTTTCTGCCCGTCACACATCTTTACCTGAAACTCGGTGAAGTAGACGAAACGATCCGCATCCTTTCGACGATCATCGAGCGCATGCTTGCAGGTCGCGAAGAACGCGAGCTGCTGGAACTGGTCAACCAGGTTTTGGATCGGAATCCGGATCACGTTGCCGCTCTGCGAATGCTTGTGCGCGTCAACTGGTGGCAACGCGATATGGATGCGTTGCGTACGTCGCTCGAGCGTCTTGCCGAGTCAGCCGAAGCGTCCGAGCTGGTTGATGAAGAACGATACGCGTTGACACAGCTCGTGCGCCTCGCACCGGATGAGCAGCGTTATCTCGACCGGTTGAATCTTCTCGGTGGTTTGCAGGAAGAAACGGCAGAAGATTTTGCGCCGTTGCCCGAATCGGAAAGTGACGTTCCGCAGTTTGAAACGTTTGCCGTCGTTCAGGACGAGGACGAGATCGCACCGGCATCGCCAGTGGTTGCTGATGAGTTTGAGACCAACGCCTCAGCCACGTTTAGTGATCCGACTGCATCGTTCGCGGATCTCAGCGAGCAATCTTTCGCAGATCTCAACGACGAGGAGTCGGCGCCTTTCGCAACCTCCGCAAACGATTTTCAGGAAGTCGACTTCAGCATCGTTACTCCTGTTGACGCGCCTGCCGCAGGTGCTTCTGAAGACAGTCCTGCTGAAGAACCGAAGCACGAGAACATGATGCGACAGGAGCTCGAGAGTGTTGATTTCTACATCGCGCAGGGTTACCAGGATATCGCGGTCGACACGCTCGAGATGCTCGAAAGGCAGTTCGGCCCTCATCCTGATATTCAAACGCGTCGCGAGAAGCTTCTCGGGAGAGATCAGAAGCCGGAAGCGGGGGCAGTTTTCGAGTTTGGCGGCACTGAAGAGGTAACTGCGACGCCCGTTCCTGAAACGATAACTTTCGCTGACGATTCCGCGTATGAATCACTCGCCGGCAATGGCGGCAACAATTCTGGCAGCGCTAGGCCGGTCGCGCCCGCAATCGACGCCGGTCTTGCCGAGCTCTTTGAAGAATTTCGCGTCGCCGAAGAGGCCGACGAGGTTCGCGAAGATTACGAAACGCATTACAATATGGGCACGGCTTATAAAGAGATGGATCTCATGGACGAGGCCATCCAGGAGTTTCAAACTTCAGTGGGTTTGGTGAAGCCGAGCGATGGGACGTCGCGATTTCTTCAGTGTTGCAATATGCTTGGGCATTGCTTCATTCAGAAGGGAATGCCGGAAGCGGCTGTGCTCTGGTTCAAGAAGGGACTTCAGGCGCCCGGACACACTGAGGACGAGTATCAGGCATTGCGCTACGAGTTAGCCTCCGCATACGAGCAACTCGGCGACTTGAAACAGGCGCGTGACTTTTACACTGAAGTTTACGGCGTCGACGTTTCGTATCGCGAAGTAGCGGAGAAGTTGAGTCAGTTAAGGCAGAAACAGGAATAAGAAAATTGCCGATTTCCAATTGCCAATTGCCAACTTGAAATCGGCAATCGGCAATTGGCAATTGGCAATAGATTTATGTCAGCGAAATTAAGCGTCATCTTTTACATCATCCTGTGCCTCGAGATTGGCATCTTTCTCACGGTGGCGCCATGGTGGCCGCATGGAATGTGGGGCATCAGCGACTGGGGCAACAATTATTTCCTGCTTTATGCCGCACGCAAGACGGGCCTTCAAGGACTGCAGGCAGTGGTTGCTTCCGGTTGGGTTCGCGGCGCGGTGAGTGGTATCGGGCTTTTGAATCTCGGAATTGCGTTTTGGGAGATCTTCAACTTCAAACGCACCGTCATCGCTTTGCAAAACGAGACGAGCTCGAACTCGACGAAGAAGAACAATGCCGCTGAAGTTTCCAGTTCCGATCGTCTATCCGATAACGAGCGGTAAGTCGTCGATTGCTGACATTCTCCGGTTGATTCATGCGGCTGTAGACGCAGAAGTTCCTCTTTTTCAAATACGTGAGAAGACGTTGAGCGCGCGCTCGCTTTATGAGCTGGTTGTGCGTGCGGTGTCGATTACGCGCGATTCGAAGACGCGATTGCTTATCAATGATCGAGTGGACGTCGCTCGCGCGGCTGGGGCTGATGGTGTGCAGTTGACGGCGCGTTCGTTGCCGGCAAATGTCGTTCGGATAAGTTGTGGTCCGGAGTTTTTGATCGGTATGTCAACTCATTCCGTTGAGGAGGCTTTAGTTGCTCGTGTCGGCGGTGCGGACTTCGTGGTGTTTGGACCGGTTTTCGAAACTGAATCCAAGCGCGCGTTTGGACCACCGCAGGGGTTGGACAAGCTTCGCGACGTCACGCGCGCCCTGGATGAATTTCCCGTCCTGGCAATCGGCGGCGTCACGCTCGAAAACATCCCCGCGTGCCTCGCATCCGGCGCGCGCGGCGTCGCCGGAATCTCGTTGTTCAGCCACCCCGAGATCTATTTAAAATTGCAGAACGTACTGTAGGGGCGGCCCTCCGTGGCCGCCCGGCGTGGAACTCGATCCTTTGCAACACAATCGATC
>JBKPPU010000318.1:0-4726 GCA_046733695.1 Acidobacteriota bacterium | reverse complement strand
TCCGGCTCGTGGACCTGTCGCGACCGGATCAAACCCTTTCTTACAGGAGAAACTTATAATGCAAAACCCTCCGCCCGTTCAAACCGCCCCAGCCCCTGGTAAATCCAGTACGGGACTCGATGAAAACGTTGCTGCTTTGCTGTCGTACATTTTTGGCTGGGTATCGGGCCTGATTTTTTTCCTGATTGAAAAAGATAGCCGACTGGTCCGCTTTCATGCGATGCAGTCGTTGTTGCTGAACGTCGCTGCAGCAATCTTCGGCATCGTCATTTGGATTTTTGCCATCTTTACCGGATTCGTGGTGGGCTACATTTCCGGAGTCCTAAGCTTCCTGCTCAGCATAATTTTAGGACTGGTCGGATTTGTAGTCCTCATCGCTCTTTTGATTGCTGTGATCATGTGCATCGTCAAGGCTTACCAGGGGCAATATTTCAAGTTGCCGGTTGTCGGAAACTTTGCTGAAAAGTTTTCGCAGAAATAGCACCTACAGAATTCCAACTCTTCGATAGATCGCGTCGATATTTCGCAGGTAGTGATCCAGCGAGAAGACGCGATCTATTTCGTCTGCGGATAGCTGCGACTTGATGTCGGTGTCGGCTTTCACCAGTTCGCGAAAATCGCGATTCTCGTCCCAAACTCTCATCGCGTTACGTTGCACGTAGTCGTACGCGGTTTCGCGTGACAGGCCTGTGTTCGTCAGCGCGAGTAGGAGCTGACCACTGAAGATCAGACCTTTGGTCGCGTTGAGATTTTCGAGCATGCGTTCCGGGTAAACTACCAGGCCGTCGATCAGACCAATCGCTTTTTGCAGGATGTAGTCGAGCGCGGTGCTCGAGTCAGGCAACACGACGCGCTCGGCCGATGAGTGTGAGATGTCGCGCTCGTGCCAGAGGGCAACGTTCTCGAGGCCGACGATGCTGTTGGTGCGAATCACCCTCGCGATGCCGCAGATGCGTTCCGAGATTATCGGATTACGTTTGTGAGGCATCGCGCTCGAACCTTTTTGACCTTTAGTAAAACGCTCCTGCGCCTCACGTACTTCCGTTCGCTGCCAGTGACGTACGTTCAAGGCAAACTTGTCCAACGACGACGCGATGATCGCGAGAGTTGTTAAGTACTCGGCGTAGATGTCGCGCTGGATTACCTGTGTTGAGACGGGCGCGGGCTTCAGTCCTAGACGCGCGCAAACCTGTTCTTCTACTGACGGATCGAGATGTGCAAACGCGCCAACGGCGCCACTGATCTTTCCGACCGCAACGGCCTCACGTGCTCGCGACAGCCGTTCGCGATTGCGGCGCATCTCGTCGAACCAGAGTGCGAAAGTCAAGCCAAAGGAGGTCGGCTCCGCGTGAATGCCGTGTGTGCGTCCGACTTGCGGTGTGTTCTTAAACTCCAGTGCGCGTCGCTTCAGCGTCTCGATCAGCCTATCGACTTTTTTGAGCAGGATGTCGGCGGAGTCACGCAGCAGCAGCGCGTTGGCAGTATCGACGACATCAGACGACGTCAGACCGTAATGAACGAAACGGCTTGCTTCACCAATCGACTCCGCGAGATTCGTGGTGAACGCGATGACGTCGTGATTCGTCGTCTTCTCAATTTCGTTGATACGCTGCACCGAGAACTGCGCACGCGCTTTGATCTGTTCCAACGCGTCGTGCGGAATCGTGCCCATCTCGGCGTGGACCTCGCAAACGGCGATTTCCACGTCGAGCCATTTCTGAAACTTGTTCTGCTCCGACCAGAGCGCGCCCATCTCGGGCAATGTGTAACGATCGATCATTTCATCTAAGTGCAGTTGAATTTACAAAGTAACGAGCCAGAGCCCAACGACCATTCTCTTCGATTAACGTAAAATTCTCCATGCCCTCGCCGCGTTCGAAACTCGTTTCATAAACCAGAATAAAAACGTGTCCTTTAAGCTGTCCGCCCGAGTTCTGTTGTTCGGTGGCGGAATTGAGCGAGCGCGACGACACTTTTCCGAGCTTTGTCTGAAGAGTCTTGAACACCTCGTTTGACTGCTCGAGAGTTACGTCCCTTTTCCAGAGCCCCGACGCCTCGTTATAGATCTTCTCGTAGCGTTCCTGGGCAATGTCGTCGCCCACAGTCGTGACCACTTCCTGCACTTCGCTTGGGACACGGCCGCGCCCGCTCTCTTGCCTGCAGGCAGCCACGGATAACACAGATAGAAAGACGATTAGGAGGATAAGCGGGGAACGCCTCATACCTCGATCCAGGGGGTCGGTTCCTTGGGATAGGAAAGACTGACCTCGGTGAAGCCGACAAACAGCGGCGCTCGTTCCTGCAGTGCGACTTCGGCGTTGATCTTGGCGAGATACGGATTGTTTGCGCGTTGTGAAAGATGAGCGAGGACGAGGTATTTCGCACATCCGTCAAAACCACGTCTAATCCAGTCGGCGAGATCCTCGTTTGAGAGATGACCAAGTCGCGACAGAATGCGCTGCTTCAGTTCCCACGGATAATTGTCGCAGGCCTTGAGCATGTCGCGGCTGTGATTCGATTCGATAACGATTGCAGCGCATCCGCGCAGACGTTCGGTAACGAGCGTCGTGATGTGACCGAAGTCCATCACGGTGGCGATCTTCACGCCCTGATGAGTTGCAGTGAAGCCGAAGTTGTCGACGGCATCGTGTGGAATGGTGAATGGATGAAAATCGATCTCGCCGATGCGAAAATCTCTGCTCGACTCAATCTGTTCCACTCGATCGCGCAAAGCTTTCGCGCGGCGACGTGGTTCGTCGTTGCTGACGTTCAGTTTTTCACTGACGTAAGCATCGAGTGTTTGCGCGGAGATATAAACAGGACAATCGACAGAGCTGAGCAGGACACGTAAACCACCGGCGTGATCGCCGTGTTCGTGCGTAACAAGCACCGCATCGAGGCGTTGTGCATCTTCGCCCACCATTGCGAGACGGCGCGCGATTTCTTTTGCACTCAAGCCGGCGTCGACCAGAACGCGCGTGTTACCGGCAACGATCAGAACGGCGTTACCAGTTGAACCACTGCCAAGAACAGTAAGTTTCATCTAGTTACAAAAGCACAAGATAGTCAGTTGACCCGAAGAACTGACCACTATATCAGAGGTCTGCTCTGTTTTGTGCCTTTTGTGCTTTTTTGTGGCTAGATTTCGAGATCGGCGCGATCGACTTTGAATCCGTTGAGATTTCCGAGGACGCCGAGCGCCAGTGTTTCGGATTTAAAGTAAGTGCGCGCCACTTCCTGGAGTTGATCGAGAGTGGCGTTGCGGATCTTTTCGATCACTTCATCGGGTGAGATGCGGCGGCCGTGAATGATCTCCTGACGTGCAAGGGTCCCGGCGCGTGCGCTGGACGACTCGAGTCCGAGAAGGATCGACGAGATGGCCTGGTCCTTCGCGATTCGCAGCTCTTCGTCCGTAACGGGATTCCGTACTGTTTCGCGCAACTCGGCAAGGGAAAGCTCCAAAACCTGATCGAGATATTCAGGCGACGTTCCGGCGTAGATGTTAAAGACACCGACATCCGAAAACGCGCTGCCCGCGGCGCCCACTGAATAAGCGAGTCCGCGCTCTTCACGAATCTTCTGCCACAAACGACTCGATGTTCCTCCACCGATAACTGAAGCCAGGAGGCTTGCGGCGTAACGATCGTTGCTCATCGCATGTGGCCACGGCGTCGCGAGCACGAGATGCGCTTGTTCGAGTTCGCTCTTTTGTTCGATCAGAATCGGAGCCGCCGGACGCGGTTTGCCCGGCTCGAGTGTTTGCGGTCGCACTGCCGCGCCGCTTTCACAACCGTCAAACGCAGCGCCGACGAGTTCCAGCAAACGCTGGTGATTGACATTGCCAGCGGCTGCTACAACGAGATTGCTGTAAGAAAACTCACGCGCGTGAAAACCAACGGTCGTTTTGTGATCGAAGGTCGGAACGGTTTCTCGCGTACCTTCGATCGGACGGCCGAGTGGTTGATTTGGGAAGTACGCGGCGTTGAACAGTTCTCCCAGGAGCTCGTCAGGCGTGTCCTCGACCATCTTCATCTCTTCGAGAATCACTTTTTGTTCGCGTTCGAGGTCTTCCTGTTCAAAACGCGGGTGTGAAATCAGATCCGCCAGCAGATCCACGGCCTGAGCAATGGCGGTGTCCGCAACCTTTGTCGTGAAACCCGTCATCTCATGGGTCGTGTAGGCGTCCAGATTCCCGCCCAGCCGGTCAGTTTCGACGGCGATATCCCTCGCGCTACGGAGCTGGGTGCCTTTGAAGACAGCGTGCTCGATAAAATGACAGATTCCGTTTAATTCAGCGGATTCGTGGCGAGATCCCTTCCGGACCCAGATTCCTGCGGTCACGGACCTGAGACCCGGCATATGTTCTGTCAGGACCGCGATCCCGTTAGGGAGTCTGGTAGTTTGAACGTCGTCTATCATTCGATCAGGACCCAAATCAGGGGTTTTTCTACTCCGTGGATGTAGAGGGGAGTTGGATCCTAGCACGGCCTAAAACTGGGGGTAAAGGGCGGCAAAATAACTCGCTTTTTGGCCGGATATTAGGGCAATTACTTGACAGCGATTTGCGGCGTGGTCGAAAATGAGGGCCTGTCTGGCGGTTCCAGGTAAAGTCTCCTCGCCTGAACCAATTCGCTTGTCTTGGCTTCCAAAGGGACTTTGGTCGCGGAGGTCTTAGCATGAGAACAGCTTTTCGTCTTAGTTTGACTGTGATCGCGCTGGTGTCGTT
>JBKPPU010000317.1:0-16437 GCA_046733695.1 Acidobacteriota bacterium | reverse complement strand
GGTGAACAAATAGAGTTCACAGCTCGCGCCAAGGACCTTGCCATCGCGCGTGTCCAAGTGCTTCTTAGTTTTGTAATTTCGATCCTAGTGCCGTGTTTCTTACCTCGGAAATGTTGTGGCCGCCTTTCTTTGACTTCTATTGGAACATCTTTTAGATACCTCTTTCCTTCAAAATCACTCTGCCAGTCGATTTCAACAACGACTTCAGGTGAAGCGTTCTCTCGTGTGATCAACTTGATATGGTTCCCCAACTTATGAGCAGCAAAGCGGCCCACACCTTTTTCACCCAACGGCATACGAGTATTTCGTTTTGATCTTTTGCGCTGTCGTTGATTAACGCGAAAGTCTGTACCAGGTTCTAACCACACCTCCGTCACCGTGGCATAACTCATTCCTAGTCCACGATCCTCCACGATGATACTTCCGATTGTTGGGTCGTCGATGTCGACCATTTCCACTGTTACGTCAGGCGAGTAAGCATCGTAAGCGTTCTTAACTAATTCAAAGACCGCTATCATTGGATCACGAATGAGTTGATCACCGAGCAACAAGAGCAATCTTGCTCTCGGCTTGAATGAAAGGATGCCGGACTTATAGTGCACGTTACGTGGCGGTCGCTTGGTCAATTTACCCCTGCGCTAATATGTCAGTCTGGTTTGAGGAGATCATACTCGAGATGACCACCTTCATTACTGGAGGACAGACAGCATTCCCGATCATTTTTACTTTGTCACGACGTGTACCGTGAAGAAATCTCATCTGGTCCATACCCATCGCAGCTTGCAATTCAGGAACTTGCAGCATGCGCATCTTATAACCATTCGCCGATGGTTTAACCACGGCGAATCGATCCAGCGTCGTAATCGTACGCAAGGGTTTATTTAACGGCTGCCAACCACCTGCTGCATCTGAGCCGTAATAAACGAGCAAGAATGGTTTTTTAGTGCCCATACGTCGCTTTGCTAACTTCGCACGTTCGATGGTTGGTTTTGCTCGCTTTTTATTATTCAGCATTGTCCAACGGTATTCACCGTTCAAACTTACAAACGAGGTCGCCGTACGTCGAGGACCACCGATTATCTGAATGGCTGATGGTTTCAGCTCGCGATCGCAAATTAGAAACAATCTCTTTCGTTGTTGAGGAACCTTAAAATCTGCTGAATTCAGACTCTGCTCCCGAATGTGATAACCCAAAGCTTCTAATTGTTTTCTGAATTTCTTGTACTGCCTCCACCTCTTCATCCGAGCAACATTTTCAATAACAACCCACCGCGATCTGAATATGCGAGCAAAACGGATCACTTGGAACGCGGTTTCCCTGCTTCGCTCCGAACCACGTTTCTTTCCCTTAGCCACACTGTGGTTAGTGCATTCAGGCGATGCCAGAATTAGATCAATTTCACCCAACTCCTTTGCTATGTTACGTACTTTCGCGTTTCTCAGGTCGCCAGAAAAGAAGCTCGCTTTTGGAAAATTCGACTTGTAAACCTTGCCGGCCAGTGCCCACTGATCGAATCCGGCGATAATCGAAACACCAGCAAGCTTCGCCCCCCAGCTACTGCCTCCTGCACCACAGAATAAGTCGATTGCCCTAACGCGCTTCATCAGGCACAACCCTCCTACCCTCGATTCCTCGACTGAGGTCCGAAGCCGTAGTGCCTAATGCCTTGGCCAAACGAACGATGCTAAGAAGGCTGGGATTTCGTACTCCTCGCTCAATGCCACTGATGTAAGTTGGATCAAGATTAGCTTTCTCAGCTAATTTCTCCTGGGTGAGTTTCTTGCCCTCACGCTCCCGCCTGAGATTGGCGCCAAAAATGGACAGAGCACGATCACGTTGACTCATAGTCCATAGTTTGGACTATGAGTCTACAGACTATGAGTCAAGTTACTTTATGGATTGACTAGCCCCTCCGCCGCTCTTCAGCGAGGCCATTAATGAGGGTGCGATGCGTCCCCAGATAAATATGCTTGTAGCAATAAAGGACATTTCACAATCTTACTGGACAAGTATGAATTGCGTCGCTCGGTCCAATCGAGAGAACATCTACTCACTATGAGTTTTCAGATTATTGCAATCGGGATCAGTCTTAAAGATGGTTCGGCGAAATGATTGTTAATGACAAGCGAAAATCGCGGCGGTATAGTGCGGGCACCCATCCACAAATGAAGCGGGCCGACTTGTGCTACGAACACGAAGTCAGCCCTAGAACCTCAACCTTCTCAAGAAAGGAAGAAGCTCATGGCAAATCATAGTAGCGCAACCGTGCGCGAAAAACCTCACGGAAGCAGAACTTCCAGAACCAACACAATCATGAATGCGCTGACACGAAGAGCGCGGGCGGTGCTTAACGATAAGACGGTTGATCCGCAGAGCCGGGCGATCATTCGGTATGCGATGGAGATACACGATCCGTGGCTTGCGAGGCTCGTGCGCCGGGCCGAGGCGGGTGAAGACGTTGTTGAGAACATGCAAAGCGTCGAAAACGAGGAAGACGATCGAGGCGAAGAAAAGATTGCGGCGTTGGCAGAGATGATCTGTCGCTCCGGCGATGAGCGTGGAATGAAATCCGCTGCCTTGGCGTTGCTCATGTCATCCGTCGAAACTGCGACGGAGCCGAGAGCAGCCGCGAACACGGCGAAGCACATTGCTCTTACTCGCTGTGGTGAGTTGAACTACTGCGGTGTGATGGACGCTCAGATTGCAACGTTTGCGAGCGAACTGCTTCGCGAATGACAGGCTTATCTCGAGTGCTATTGGTAGCCGGAACTCCCCACCGGCTATCAACGAAACATGTTAAGATCCGTTGCATGAAAAAGTCTTCTGCGCTGGCTGACTGGACTCCCGAACAGATCGCCCTCGGTAAGAAGTGGGTTGAGACGTGGAAGCGGGCTGCCGAGGATCTCGAGCGCATAAGGCGTAAGGAGATCCGAGAACTCAATACTCAAAAAGCCCTCTCGCTACTTTTGGGAGACGCCGATTACAGCAAGCCTCCTTATGCACCAAAGCCATGGTCTGGCTTAATCGAACAACAGCGATTGTTCAAAAAGGCGGCGGGTTGTGAATAAGATTATTCAAGCTGCTGCTGAGTTGCAGAATGTCTGCCAGTCGCAAGGTTGGCAGTTTTGCTTTATAGGCGGCATCGCCCTTCAACACTGGGGTGAACCTCGCGAAACTATTGACGTCGATCTTTCTTTGTTCGTTGGATTCGGACAAGAACAGCAGTTCACCGAGATGCTTCTGCAACATTTTGAACCCCGCATTTCGAACGCTACTGAATTTGCTCAAGAACGCCGAGTGTTACTGCTTCGTTCGATCAAAGACGTAGGCTTGGATGTCGCACTTGCCGCCCTACCCTATGAAGAATTGATGATTCAGCGTTCGTCATACTTTGAGTATGTACCGGGACTCTCCCTGCGAATTTGTTCAGCTGAAGACTTAATTGTGCTCAAAGCCTTTGCTGGCCGCGGGCAGGACTGGGTCGATGTCGAACGAATAATTGTCCGCCAAACAGGCAAGTTGGATTGGGATTACATCCACGAGCAACTTAAACCACTCGCTGAATTAAAGGACGCACCTGAAATCATTGATCAGCTTGACGCCCGGCGAGTTGAGTTTGAGCAGTAACGTATGAGAGTTCCGAATGCTGATGACGTTACTCTGCCGCCTGAGGTACGCGATCGGTCGGTGTGGTATGCCACGGATAAGACGGATTGGATAGAAGAGATCTCCGCGGACCAGATCCGCGAAGTCGAGGATGCAGTTCAAGAATTGGAACGATCCGGGATTGAAAGGATCACGGGTGAGAGAGTTTCGTTGCCGACGTTGGTGCCGCGGTTGCGCGGATTACTCGACGAGGTGCTCAATGGGCGCGGGTTTGTACTCATCCGAGGTCTGCCGATTGAGCGTTGGACCAGAAGGCAGGCAGCGATTGCGTTTCTCGTTATTGGCGCGCAGCTCGGCAACTTGAGGATGCAGAATGCCGAGGGGCATTTGCTGGGACACGTCAGGGACCTTGGGCGATCGAGTGACGATCCGAATACGCGGATTTATCAGACGCGTGAACGGCAGACATTTCACACTGACTCGTGCGATGTGGTTGGGCTGATGTGTCTGCAAACTGCGAAATCGGGTGGACTGTCGAGTCTTGTTTCCTCTACGACGATCTTCAACGAGATGCGACGTCGCCGGCCGGACCTCCTCAACGTCCTGATGCAGCCGATTGAAACCGATCGACGTGGTGAGGTTCCGGAAGGTGGCAGACCGTATTTCAATATTCCAGTCTTCAACTATCACCTGGGCCAAGTCTCCACGATTTACCAGCGACAGTACATCGAATCTGCGCGGCGCTTCCCCGGCGTCGGGCCGCTCACGTCAATTCAAATTGAAGCCCTCAATTTTTTCGACGAACTGGCAAACGACCCGCGACTAAACCTTACGATGGAACTGCAACCGGGTGACATTCAGCTCGTGCACAATCACACGATCCTGCACGATCGCACCGCGTTCGAGGATTACGCCGATCCTGAACGGAAACGTCATCTGTTGCGGTTGTGGCTGGCTCCGCACAGTGCGCGCCCGCTGCCCGAGGTTTACGCGGAGAGGTTTGGCTCGACGACACCAGGCGATCGCGGTGGCGTTGTAGTGCCAGGATCGAAGCCCACGATACCTTTCGAATAAATGCCTGAAGGCCCGGAAGTGCGAAAGTATGCCGACGCGCTCGACGCGGTGTTAACGGGGCGCGTGATTGTCTCCTTCGAAGCACGAACCAAAGACGCGCGAAAGTGGCTGCACGACAACGAGCACCTCCTGATCGGTCGACGTGTCGAGCGCGTCGTCTCCCATGGGAAACACCTGTTGGGTTACGTCGAAGGTGACTACTTCTTTCACTCGCATCTCATGATGTGGGGTCGGTGGCAAACGTGTGGCGCAACAGAGCTGCCGCAAAAGGATCGCCGCGAGCGCGCTCGCATCGTCGTCAAAGGCGGCGCGGCAATCCTGCTCTCTGCGCCGATATTCAATGTTGGTGAAGGTGATCCTTACGAGAAGATCGAGATCCTCAGCACGCTTGGTCCTGACGCGCTGCCGTATCGTGGGAGATTCCATCGCGCGGAGTTTCTGCGCCGGCTCTCTCAACACGAGAACGAGACGATTGGAGCTGCACTCCTGAACCAGCGCATCGTTGCCGGACTCGGAAACTACCTGCGTGCAGAAATTCTTTTCGCCTGCAAGGTAAACCCATGGCTAACCGTTGGCGAGCTCACGCAACGCAAGTTGAACCGCCTGTCGAAAACGATTCCGCGGCTGACACGAGACGCATACGAGCGTGGAGCGACAGCGGCGGAAGAGGATCGCAAACGAATGGCGGGCGATCCGTCGTTGGTGTATCAACCAGGTCGCGAATACGGTACGCGGCACATGGTGTTTCGTCGCACTAACCTGCCGTGTTTACGATGCGGTGAGAAGATTCGACAGCTCAGGCAGAAGACTATCCAGAATGAGGATGACGAGGAAGAGCGGACGAGGATCGTTTACTTTTGTGCGAAATGTCAGGACGCGGATTTACGCGGATAAACGCGGATCAGAGTTCAACCAATTGAATCGAAGTGACCGTATCGTCGGGTGCGAGCTTGACTGTGCAGATTGCTGAGTGGCCGATGTCGGTCAAGAGATAGCGATAGACGCGCAGGTCGTTTTCAGTCTTACGTTCGATCAGTTCGGAGGAGTGAATAATTGCCGCAGGGAGACTGAATACATTGAACTGTTTGTTTCCCATCATGGCGCGACGAATGAGTGAGGTTATCTTTGGATCCGTGTCGTCGATTGTTTTGATGTCGGGAAGAGCGAAGGCTGGATAGTAAGCTGAGGCGAGTCTGCGAGCGAGTTTGAAGTCGCGGGTCTCCCATGAGTTCGCGAGGAAGAGGATGGTCAAGTCGGTGTCGAGGAATCGAATGATGAATGACTTGAATCCCTGCCAGGCGCCGCCGTGAAAAGCTAATCGGTGGCCATGATAATTTCCGAGGTGACCCATTCCTGATTCTTTAACTCGCCTTTTACGAGCCGATATCCCGCGGCGCGATTGGGGACGATGTCGACTTCTGAAATAATTTGCGCCGTCGTCATCTTGTGCGACGCAAGGGTTAGAGACGCAGATGGTCAGAAAGATGCTTACGAGAATGGGTTTCATCGGAAATTGGGGACATCATTAACAAGATGGGACAGGATTTACAAGATTTAATTCGCGGCCCGGTTGCGAAAGGACCATCTTGGGCTAGAATGGCGGGCGCTTTTATCTTTCGAGGTAACTCAGATGCCGGCTGGTATTCGCACACAGGAACTCCGTAAGGTTTTTACTTCCCCGCCGCCGATGGGTGCGGCTGGTGGTTTTGGCCCAGTACGCAAGCGGAAAGATCAACCCGCGCGCGAGATCGTTGCGCTCGATGGTCTATCGCTCGACGTCCGGGGCGGCGAGATCTTTGGTCTGCTTGGACCAAACGGCGCGGGGAAGTCGACGACGGTCGGCATTCTCACTACACGCGTGCGGCCGACAAATGGCCAGGCCTGGATCGGCGATTACGACGTGTGGGCGCAACAGGTCGACGTGAAGCGACTCATCGGCGTGGTTGGTCAACGGCCAAATCTCGACTTCACGCTTACGGCACGCGAGATCCTGCTCTTTCACGGTGCTTACTTCGGCATCGACTCGCGTACACGATCCACACGCGCCGCGGAGCTGCTAGAGCGCTTCAAACTAACCGATCGGGCCGATCAGCTGGCGCGCGGCTTCTCGGGCGGAATGATGCAGCGTCTGTCGATCGCGCGCGCGATGATGCACGATCCGCAGGTGCTCTTTCTCGACGAGCCGAGTGCCGGGCTCGATCCGCAAACACGTCTGCTGCTTTGGGAGATCATTCGTGAATACAACCACAGTGGGAAGACGATCCTCTTGACGACGCACAACATGGAAGAAGCGGATGCGTTGTGCCAGCGACTTGCCATTATCGACCACGGGCGCAACATCGCTCTCGGCACGCCTGCTGAGTTGAAAGCTTCGGTTCCGGGCGGTTATCTGCTGCGTGTTCGGTTCGGCTCGCATTCAGCGGAACTGATCGAGCGACTCAAAACGTTGACGGGCGTCAGAGAGGTGCGTTCTCAGACTCATGACGATGGCGATAGTGGCGTTGATATCTACGCCGATCGTGGTGGGTCACTTGTTTCCGAGGTTGCGAGTCTTGCGTCGAGCGCCGGGGTCGAGTTGTCAGATGTAAACATCTCGGAACCGAGTCTCGAAAATCTGTTCCTGCACCACACGGGACGCAGCTTGCGCGATTAAACATATGAACTGGAAAACTTTTTGGGCGCTGTTTGCGCGTGATGCTCATGTTGCGCGCCGCAACTTTGTTCCGCTGATACTGCAAACATTTTTGCAGCCGATGATGTTTGTGTTCATCTTCGGGCGCGTGATGGTGCGCAGTGGGTACATGCCGGATTCTTACAAGAGCCTTTTGTTGCCGGGCATCATGGCGATCAGCATGATCTTCACAGGTGTGTGGGCCGTGGCGATGCCGCTGATCGGCGAGTTTCAGTTTACGCATGAGATTGAGGATCGACTGCTGGCGCCGATTGAGAATTCGTGGCTCGCGATCGAGAAGGTGTTGTTTGGGGCGGCACAGGCAGTCGTGGCGGGACTGGCAGTGATACCGGCGGCGTGGTTGTTGTTGCGGCCTGTCGAGTTGAACCTGGTTTCGCCGGTGACGTTTGCGGGTGTTACGCTGCTGGTGGCGCTGTTGTCGGCGTCTGGCGGACTGGCGCTTGGTTGTAGTGTGAGTCAAACGCAGATCGGGTTGATGTTTAGCATGGTGCTGACGCCGATGATCTTCTTCGGGTGTACTTATTATCCGTGGAGCGCGCTCGCGAGCTTTCCGGTTCTGCAGAAGATTGTGCTGGTGAATCCGTTGGTGTATGCGAGTGAGGGGCTGCGTGGAACGCTTGTACCACAGTTTCCGCACGTCCCCGTGCTCGCAGTCATCTTGATGCTCGTAGTTTTTGATTCATTCTTTCTTCTATTCGGATTAAGACAATTTCGAAAGAAGGCAGTTACTTAGAACGTACTGTAGGGGCGACCCTCCGTGGCCCCCCCGCCTCGAATCGATATCTTTGCCAAAGGAATGAGTTCCACGCCGGGCGGCCACGGAGGGCCGCCCCTACAGTTCGTCCCGAATTTATGAGAATTGTTTTCGCGATTTGTTTGTTGGTTTCGCTGCAGGCGTCGGCGAATGCAGTCACGCACGCTGAAACCAGGGAAGCCGAGCGCAAACTTAACGAGCTGGGCTACTGGACTGGTCCGGTCGATGGAGTGTTGGATGCCGGGACGAGGTCCGCGTTAATCGCGTTTCAGAAGTGGGAAGGCCGCCCGATCACCGGCAAGCTCACGAACGACGAACTCAAAGCGATCCGAAGTGCCACAGCGCCTCAAGCAAGAGACCTCGGTTACGAACACGTCGAAGTAGACATCGACCGCCAAATCCTGATGCTCGTCAGCGACGACGATCGCGTGCGCGTCCTTCCCGTCTCAACCGGCAACGACAAACCATTCATCGAACATGGCGAGAACAGCATCGCGTACACACCGCGCGGCCGGTTCGTCGTCTACAACAAGACTTTAGGCTGGGAAGACGGCCAGATCGGAACCGTCTATTACGCCAACTACATCAGCGGCGGCGTGGCGATTCACGGATACCTCAGCGTACCGACGCAACCTGCCAGTCACGGTTGCATTCGCATCCCAATGTTCGCCGCACGTGAAGTCAGCAAGCTCACGCCGCGCGGAACGATTGTTCTGGTCTACGACAAAGTCTCCTTCGTTTCCGGTCTATCCTGGGCAAAAAATCCAAAACTCAAACAGGCCGCACTCGACATGGGCCCACTGCAGTAACCCGCCTTACGGGATCTGATCCGCCGGCGGATGATCCGGACCACCAGGCATTCCCATGGGCGGATGATCCGGGCGCATCTTGTGAAGCTGATCCTGCTGCTCCGGCGTGAGCCGATTCTTCAGACGCACCGCAAGACCGATGTGCAAACGTTTGATCTCGCGCTCGAGCTCCAGCACTTTGTCGAGTTGGGCCAGCGCCTGCTGCTCGTTCACCGACGTCGACTTCATCGTCTCCTGTAACTGCTCCATCTGGTCCTGAAGTTTCCACTGCAGATCCTGGAAGCTCGCCGTCGTCTTTTGAATCTCACTCCGCATGAACGCCTTTTGCTCGTCAGTGAGATTGAGCTGGCGCGCGTGGTTCATGATCATGTCCGGAGGAAACATCAGATGGGCCAACGGATCCGGATTGGGCGGATGTGGCGGTCGGTTCGGGAGATTGTCTGCGCCCGGTGCATTCGGTGGATGCCCCGGTTGCCCCGGCTGCCTCGGTTCTTGGGCTGTGGCGACGGTGGCGAACAGAAAAGCGACCGCGAATACGGCGGCGATGAGTGTTTTCATTGATTCGACTCCTTCATGATTTCGCTATTCTTCGAAAGAAATGATTCAAGATCTTTGACGGACTGATTCAACGTTGGCAGCGAGCCCAGCGCGAGATCTGTTGGCGACGACATGAACTGTTGTGTTGGCGATTGCCAGTTCGAAAGCAACGCAGCTTCAGTCGCGACGCTGCGATCGACGTGTCGTCGACGCGCAATGTGTCTCTTCCGTGGCGTTTCTACTTTGATCGGAGTTGGCGAGTACCGCGCTTCAAGAGTTACAGATGGCGGCGATTGGATAACGATGTTTGGGTTTTGAGTCGACGTGGGCCACGTCCACAGAGCGAGTGAGCACGCACCGGCAGTGACCAGCAGCGACAGTAATACCGCCACCGGCCAACCGATGCTGCGGGCCACGCTCACATTTGCCTGCGCACGCGTCCAGAGATGTCCGAACTGAGGCACACGAGTTTGGTTCTCTAACGAAAGCTCAGAGAACAGCGCCTGAATTCTCTTTTCGTCGCCACCCAACTCCATAATCAACTCCCTCTCGATCCAACTCTTCGCGCAAGCGTTTCTTGCCGCGCTCGTAGTGACGGCGCACGCTACCGACCGACACATTCATTACCTCCGCGGCCTCGCTCAAACTCAGATCCTGATAAAACACGAGGTGCAGAGTCTCCCGTTGGCGTGCCGGCAATTGAGTGAGCGCTTCCTGAAAACGCCGCTGCATTTCCGATCGCTCAAACTCAGACTCGAGCTCCATGTTTGAGCCGGCGGCCGGACTCACGATCGAGCTCAAACTCCGCAACAACTGTTTGCGTCGCTCGCTGATCGCCGTCTTGCGAATCACGGCGAACAGCCAGGTTTGCAGCTTCGACTCGCCGCGGTACAGCGCCTTCCCTTGCAGGATTTTCAAATAGACCGTCTGAAGCACTTCTTCCGCGTCGCTGCGGTTCTGACGGCAACAACTCAGCGCCCAGCCAAAACTGGCTGTGTGGAGTTTTTCAAGTTCCGCTTTGAGCTCCGAGATCTCCATCCGCGCGAACCGGTTTCTGAGTTATTAGTCGCTTGAGCGGCGAGATTGTATGACAGGTTACTCTGTTGCGCGGAGTTGACCGGTGAGTTGCGGGAGTTTGGTTGGACCGAAGTTGACGTTGTGCTCGGCGTCAAGGAGCAGTCGATCGCCGTCGAATTTGAAATTCAGCGTGGAATAGTAAGGGGTTTCTGAAAGAACCATCTTGACGGTGAAGGTGTTTTCAGCCGTCCACGCGCCAGTCGCTGCAACGAGAGGGTTAGCAGGGACGCTGAGGGCGCGGTCGAGTCCGTTAGCAAACAGGCCGCGACTGTTGGTCCAGGTATCTCTTCCAATCGTCATGCGGCTTTCGCCGGCGGCAGTTCGAACGATGATTGCCGGCGAGGTTGAGTTGAAATCAAATGAAATGGCTTTGATGCCGCGATCGTTGTCTGCAAACTCGAACCACTTTCCTGACATGCTCGCGGAGATCGGAGACGTTGCGGCGCCGCTCGGCGATTTAACTTTGAGTGCGGCGAGTCGCGCTTCGAGCTGGCGTCGAGCTGCGGGGTTCTCGGCGAGACGTCCCGGCTTCATCGCGGGCAGAAGCTTATCCCAAACAAGATTCATGACTTGTTGCATGTTGCGAACGCCGCTCGTGATCGCGACCACGGCGTCGAGTTCGGGAATCACAATGCAGTACTGGCCGAACGCTCCATCGCCCCGGAAAGAGTTGTGGCGCGAGCGCCAGAATTGATAACCATAGCCCTGGTCCCAATCACTCGTCGGCGCCGAACCATTCGAGGTTTGGATCGAAGTCGCCTGCTCGACCCACGCGGCCGGTATCAACTGTTTGCCGTTCCACATTCCTTTGTGCAGGTAGAGTTCGCCGAAGCGCGCGATCTCTTCCGTGCGTATTGACAGACCGTACGCGCCGGCAGTGATTCCCTGCGGGCTGCTGACCCAAACAGGATCTTTGAAACCAAGCGGTTCGAAGAGTCGCGGTTTTAGATACTCGAGCACCGTCATGCCAGTGACTTTTTGAACAATGGCCGAGAGCATGTAAGTGGCCGGTGAGTTGTAAAGGAAGTGCGTGCCCGGTTTGAACGGTACCGGGTGCGTTAGAAAAGTCTTCACCCAGGTTTCGGTTTGCAGGCTTGGAAAATTGACACGGATCGGCGCTTCGATCTGGTTGCCGGTGTTCATGCGCAGAAGATCGCGCACGCGCATCGCGCGCAGGTTCTCCGAAGGATCAGCCGGCGCTCCGTCGGGGAAGAATTTGATCACTTGATCGTCGAGGCTCAGTTTGCCCTCAGCAATCGCCAAGCCGACCGCAGTCGAAGTAAAACTCTTGCTCAACGAATAGAGAACGTGAGGGGTGTCGCGATCGTAAGGAGCCCACCAGCCTTCAGCGACCACATGCCCGTGTCGTATGAGCATGAAGCTGTTCATCGTATCGATGTCTCTGTCGGCTGTCTCAATAAACGCGAGCAGGTCGGCGGAAGAAATGCCCTGTTGCTCGGGGCTGCTCCGTGGAAGCTTTTGTGCGTACGAAGTGAGGGAAAGAAGTAGACAGAGAACAACAACAGCGTAGGCCTTGTTAACGCGTTTCATATGTTATCGGCGTAACTGTGAATTAGTTTGCCAGATAGACCGCCAGCGCCGGGACGAGCAGCCAGAGCAGGCCCTTCACGAGGAAGAACATGAAGCCCCAAAAGCCGAGTCGCTTTATCCAGGTCGCCGTCTTCATACCTGATACGCGTAATCTTGACCCAAAATGGGCAGCCGCGCAAATCTACTCATTCTTTACGGCGCCGCGGATGTTCATAAAGGCGAGGCAAACCTGGAGGAAGATGAGGGCATACGCTCGATCGTGGAAGCCCCAAACGATCCACAGCACGTTACTCGCCAGGAATAGCCAGAATCCCCAGTTGCGCTTAAACTTTTTCCGCGAGCCCACCATCCAGGCAGCGATGACCGTGACTACCATCGCCGGCCATTGAATAGCATCGAGAACATTCATCGTTTACACAGTCGCTTGGAAGTAAGACGTCCGCATTAAGCCGAACAGCATACTGCCCTCTTTTACCTTTGTGACGTTTGTAAATCCCGCCCGGCTGATCAACTGCAGCAAGCGTTCGTTCGTATTGGTTTTCATGAGCGCATGCCCTCTCATTAGACCATCGAAAAATCCATGTGCCGCCCCGTCAACATCGCCTGCTACAAAATCAAGCAAGTGAAACGAACCGCCGGGTTTGAGTACTCGCAATACTTCCTGCGACGTTCTCTCACGCTCCGCTTCGTTCAGATGATGAAACATGAACGAAGAGAAAACACGGTCGAACGATCCTTCACCGTAAGGAAGCTCATCTGCGAAACCATGATCGAGTTGCACCGAAACTCCTGCCCGCATGACCTTCTTCCGCGCCCGCTGCAAAGCCTTCGAATCCGGATCCAGGCCAACTACTTTCACGCCCGAATACTGTCGCTTCAATCTGACAATGAGCGTCCCGGTCCCGCAACCGATGTCGAGAACCGAGTGAGCACTTTGGATGTTTGCCTGGTCGATCAGTTCCTGTCCTGCACGTCCGAACCCCATCAAACTGACCATCGGATCGTACAAAGGCAGAAACACATCGCGTCCCGCCGCGGGAAGAAACTCTCTTTGACTCACTCAGCTATTCAAATTGAAACTGACTCAACTTGCAATCACGCGGGCAGTGCGATTTGCTCCTCCAGGGGATGAATGCAGTTGTCACAGGTTCCGCAACGCTCGTCTTCCATCTCTTCGTTGAAGTAGTCGTGCAGGAGACGCCAGCGGCATCGCGCGCTCTGGCCATATTGCATCATGCGCTCCAGCTTCTCCTTGTCTTTCTCAACTTTTTCTTCAGACAATCGTGCCAGTGTTTCGAGTTCCGCCTGCTTTACGTCAGTCTTTGAGAGACGAAAGTCACTGCCACGCAGCTCCTTCACAAGCTTCATCTCCTTCAACAACGACAAGACGCTTCGCACTTTTCCATCACTCACCGTGTTTGCATGATCCTTCACGATCGCAAGTGAGACCGGCGCTTCAGCAGCCTTGAGGTTTTCTAAAGTTACATAAACGGCGAGGACGTCGTTGAACTTCGGATGCTTGCCACCGAGGAAGAATTGGTGCGTACGCCGATCTTCGAGTTGATACAGGAGAATACACGTTGCCGCTTCACCATCACGGCCCGCGCGTCCTGCTTCCTGATAATAGGCTTCAAGCGAACCCGGCATCTGATAGTGCACGACGAAACGGATGTCGGGTTTGTCGATGCCCATGCCGAAGGCGTTGGTGGCGACGATTGCTTTCAGTTCGCCCGCCATAAACGCCTCCTGGTTTCTCTTTCGATCGCTTGCTTTCATGCGCCCGTGGTACTTCTCGATTTTGAAGTCGAAGCTCTGCAGCCAGTCCGTCAATTCCTCGACCGCCTTAACAGTCGCAGCGTAGATGATCCCAACGCCGTCGTGTTCGTTCAGTACCTGGACGACGGCCTGACGTTTCTCACGCTCGTTGGTAACGCGCTTTACGTCGAAATGGAGGTTGGGCCGGTAAATGCCTGTCTTCACAATCCGGAGTTTTCCGAGATCGAGTTGTTTCTCGATGTCGGCGGTGACTTCAGCAGTGGCAGTGGCAGTTAAGGCAAGTAACGGCGGCGCACCGAGCGACTTCACTGCAGCTCCGAGTGATAAATATGCCGGACGGAAATCGTGGCCCCATTCGGAGATGCAGTGTGCTTCATCGATCACGACGAAGTTAATCGATCTCTTCCGCAGATCACGTAGGAACTCCTGATTGGTGAAGCGTTCCGGCGTGACGAAGATGAAATCGGTTTCTTCAGTATGTATCTGTTCGAGATTCTCCTCGTGCTCCTGTGTTGTGAGAGCGCTGTTCAACTGCGCGGCTTCGACTCCTGCTTCTTCGAGTTTATCAACTTGATCCTTCATGAGGGAGATCAGCGGCGACACGACTACGGTCGTGCCCGGCAGGTGCAGGGAAGGCAGTTGGTAGCAGAGTGACTTTCCTGCTCCCGTAGCCATGATGGCGAGCGTGTTCTTACCCTCGAGCACAGAACGCATGACTTCGGCTTGACCCGGACGAAGTTTCTCGAGGCCAAAGGTCTTACGGAGCGTTTGGCGCATCCGGGTAAGTTCGCGTGTGACTTTTGGTACAAGAGCGCTCATTCATTCGCAGGGCATTGCATTTGTTTGGAACAGATGTTCACGTGCGAGGGAGTGTCGGCAAGACAAGTGCCATGTTTCTCTGTGCTAACTCTGTGTGCTCTGTGTCTCTGTTGTGTTCTTTCTTGCGTCCACTAACCACACAGACACAGAGTTAGCACAGAGAAGAACGCGGAACGCGCGTTGCTCTAGTCGGTCTGACAATCTGATCGAGTACAGAATCAGTGCGCCGTCGCGCTGCAAATAAGAAGGAGTGAAACAAGCATGGGTGAATACAACAGAGACACTATTGGTGAGGAAGCATCGGCGTTTGGTCAACGCGCTAAAGGCGACGTTAAAGAAGCGGCTGGTGCGGTAACAGGCGATCGCCAAACCGAGCGATCGGGGGCGCAGGAAGCTTCGATGGGCGCCGCCAGGCAGAGATCGAATCGCATGGTTAGCGGCCTCTTCAGAGATCGTGAAAGCGCGGAGCGCGCGTATGGATCCTTATCGGAGCGTGGATATGGAAAAGACGACGTCAACTTGTTGATGTCAGACGACACACGCAACAAATACTTTTCGGATGACGACGATGATTCGGAGCTGGGCACGAAAGCATGGGAAGGGGCTGGTAAAGGCGCTGCGATTGGCGGCGGCGTTGGCGCCACACTGGCAGCGATAGCAGCGATCGGTACGACGCTCGCGTTACCGGGAATCGGTTTGCTCATCGCAGGGCCAATCGCTGCCGGTCTGGCTGGAGCCGGCGCCGGCGCGTTGAGTGGTGGCCTAATCGGTGCGCTCATCGGTCATGGAATCCCTGAAGAGCACGCAAGACATTACGAGCAGGGCATTCGTGAAGGTGGGATTGTGATGGGTGTGCAGCCGCGTAACGAGGAAGACGCCGACTATTTCGAGAAGAACTGGCGTGAGAATCGCGGCGAGTCAATTTATCGGTAGAGCAAGGGGAGACGAAATGAGGCAACGCAACTTTGCGCTTGCATTGATGTTCATGGGCGCGGCAGCTCTCAGTGGCTGCGGCGCGCATGACAATACAAATGCGGGCGCGAACGCAAACAACAGGAATGGCGTAGTTGAGACGAATGCAAACGTACCAGCCAACGCGAACCGAAGTAGTGTTCCGTCAAACACCGGCGTAGTGACGAATAACAACGGCAACGAGAATACATCCGGGGTGCGATCGGTAAATAGCAACAGCAATGCGAATGCGAACCACAACGCTAATCGCAATGCGAACGGCAACAGCAACAATCAAAACCGGTAAAGCAAAAAGCCCGCGAGAACAAAATGCTCTCGCGGGCTCGTTTACGAATTAATCCCGGCGACTTCCTACTCTCCCACGCAGTTTCCCGCGCAGTACCATCGGCTCCAGCAGGCTTAACTTCCGTGTTCGGGATGGGAACGGGTGTGACCCTGCCGACAAAATCACCGGAAAACTTTTTAGAAAATCGAATAGCGACTGTGTTTGTGGCAAGTCTCACGCGCAAGCGCGAGTGCTTGTTGCTTGAGTAAATTTTATGGTCAAGCCAAGGGACTGATTAGTAGTGGTCAACTGAGCACATTACTGCACTTACATATCCACCCTATTAACGTCGTGGTCTACGACGAGTCTCACTGGCAGGTCTAATCTTGGGTCTGGCTTCACGCTTAGATGCATTCAGCGTTTATCCATGCTCCACTTAGCTACCGAGCGCTACGGCTGGCGCCATAACTCGTACACTAGAGGTGGATCCATCCCGGTCCTCTC
>JBKPPU010000316.1:0-12349 GCA_046733695.1 Acidobacteriota bacterium | reverse complement strand
TGCTTTCGTCGAACACGCGCAGTTCCGGTGCGGGCTTTCTTTTGAAACGCACTCTCGCAACTGCAAAGCGTGAACTCGAACCAACAATGTAACCATCAACTGCCTCCAGTTGATTGAAAGAGACTAAAAGCAATGGAAAATCTTGATCTCGCAACGGTGATACCGATAGTCATCGGTTTGTTCATTCTTCTGGTTGTCTTCCTCATCGTCGTGAACCGAATCTTCGTCAACGTCGGCGCACGCGAAATCGCAATCAAAGAACGAAGATACCTGGGTGCAAAGATGCCACCGGGAAGAGTGGTAGCTACTGAAGGAGAAGTTGGTATTCAAGCCGACGTGCTAAAGCCCGGCTTGCATCTGATTAAGTTTCCTTTTGAAAAAGTCGTTCGGAAAGTGCCTTTGATCGAAATCGGCGCAGATGAAATGGGGATTATCGAAGCCGTCGACGGCGAGCCGATGCCCCCAGGTCGCATATTCGCACCCGACCGGGCGCAGAACGCTCATAACAACTTTCAGGATCCAATCGCGTTCATTAAACGTGGTGGCGTAAAAGGTATTCAGCTCAGAACGCTTCCTCCAGGTCTCTGGCCCATCCACCCTTACCTGTTTCGCGTTTCAATTGCGAAAGCGACTCTCGTACCTCAGGGCAAAGTCGGTGTAATCACGGCCGCGGACGGCGATCCACTCGATCCGGGCCGCCTCCTTGGCAAAGCGATTTTAGACCATCGCCAATTCCAGGATGCCGAGCAATTCGTCGCCTCAGGCGGACAAAAAGGCCCGCAGGTCGACATTCTTACGCCCGGTGTCTATCGCATCCTAACGCAATCAGGATCGATTGAAGGCTCGAATGAATCGAAGCCAGGTCTCTTCAACATACGTTTGTTCGATGCGACTGTAATCAACGAGAACCAGATTGGTCTCGTCGAGGCTTTGGATGGCGCGCCTCTCAACCCACGCGACTACGTTGCGGAGTCCTTCGCCGGTCACGACAATTTTCAGGATGGCCACGAATTCATCGGCAAGGGTGGCCAGCGCGGACCACAAAAAGACATCCTGCTGCCCGGCACCTATTACATCAACCCGCTGCTGTTCAAAGTCATCCCGGAGACAGCAAAGGAAGTAAAGCCGGGTGAGGTTGCAGTAGTGGTTTCCAATGTTGGCAAGGATCCGTCGGACGAAGTTCGTCGAGAGATGGCAGCGAAGGTCCGTAAAAGGATGGAGCGTGAGGAACAGGAACAGGCCCAGGAATCCGCCGTCCGCCTGGATAAAATTGATGACGATAGAACAATCGATGAGATCAAGGCTGAGTTAATGAGTGGAGACCCCGCAGATCGTCGTTTGGACGAGGGCGCCCACGAAGCATACGTGGTACCTGAAGGTTATCGAGGCATTCAGGAAAGCGTGGTCGGCCCAGGCCGTTACTACGTCAACACGCTTGCTGTTTCGCCAATCATTATTCCGACGACAAATCAAACGGTCGAGTGGACGGCAGGAGAAGTGACGAACACGTTCAATCCGTTCGAGGTGATTTCCAAAGACGGTTTCACGATGCAGTTGGAAGTGCGCGTCGTGTTTCGTGTGAAGCCTGAAGACGCGCCGTTCATGGTGGCGAAGATTGGCGGCATCGAGCGCTTGATTCAAAACGTGATGCATCCGCTGATTGACTCGATCTTCCGTAACCAGGCGTCGGAGTCCTCGGCGATGGCTTACCTGCAGAATCGACACGAGGAGCAGGAACGTGCAGAAGCTCGCGTGCGGGCACACTTGCTTAAGTACCACGTCGACGTGGTTAACGTGCTCATCTGCCACATTCATCTGCCGGAAGAGTTGATGAAAACTCAAACGGAAAAGATTCTCGCTGAGCAGCGTCAGAACATGTACAACGCTCAACGCGAGGCGGAAGAGAAGCGAATTCAGCTCGAGAAAACCAAATCACAGGCCGACAATCAAAAGGATCTCATGGCCGCGACTGTCGGTGTGGAGATCGCGAGCAAACGCGCCGAGCAGCGTAAAGCCGAGGGCGAGGGCGAGGCCCACTACATCCAGCAGACGGGTCGCGCCGAAGCTGAGAAGGTTCGTCTAATGGGCGAAGCTCAGGGCGTCGCTTACAAGGAACAGGTGAACGCGCTTGGTGCACAGGGTGTCGCACTCGTTGAAACCTTGAAGGTTATTGGCGAGAAGGGCGTCCGCATTACGCCGGATGTGATGGCGACCGGTAGCGGAAACGAGGCCGGTGGTGGCATCGGCACGTTGCTACTGATGAACCTGTTTCGGGAACGGCTCAACATCCCCGGTCCAAACGGGGAAAAAGCTCCTAGCAGATAGCATCAACTATCCTGCAAATCCTGTAATCCTGAAATCCTGTCTAACAGGATGACAGGATTTACAGGATGAACAGGATATCGGCTATCCTCATTGCCACAGAAAAGACAAAAATTCTCAATCGCTTCTTGTAGGAAGTCGCTTACTTTCTCGCGCCGATGAAACCATCAATCGGCTTGATTGCCCTGATTCTCTTCCTGGCTGTTATAAGTCTGATGTTGTCGTATCAGTTCGGGAAATAAGCCACAGATAATACGGATAGTAAATCCGATCTTGATCCGCGTTATCCGTGGCTAATATTATTTCTCGAAGTACATCTGCGCGGCCATCTTCGTCAGCTTCCAAACCCGTGACCACGCAATGCGACTATCGCCATTCTCGCGGCCGGTCAGCTTGTCGAAGATCATCTTGCGGAACAAACGCCCTTCGCGCCGGAGCATAAACTCCTTCGCAAACGGTTTCGCTGTTTCGAAGAAGCTGAAGCCGGGATCGGTCACCACGCCGATTCCCTCGAGCGTCATCAGCGCGCGCATGACGTAGGTGAAGTTTGACGGCAAGCGGAAAGGATACTCGTAGATCACTTCGGCAAGATCGTAAGTCAATTCCTTGAAGTTCACTTCGCCGAGTTTGAGATTCAGATAGTGCGTGAAGAGACTCTCCACTACTGGTCGCACGGTTTCGGGATCGACTCCCGGTTTCAGGAAGTTCAGATTGATGATGTCCTGACCCAAACCCTTCACGTCACGACTCACCACGTGAAAGAACGCATCAATCATCTGCGTCTGCAACTTCGGATCGATTCGTCCGACCATGCCGAAATCGAAGAACGCCAGGTGACCGCTATCCATCACGAGTAGATTTCCGGGATGCGGATCCGCATGAAAGAAACCGTCTTCAAGCAGTTGCTTGAGATAACAGCGAATCAGTAAACGATTAACTTTCACGGGCGAGATTCGCTGCGCTCGCAAGCCATCTAGATCGACGACCTTCGTGCCGCGAACGAAATCGAGCGTAAGCACGCGCGTGTTCGTGTGTGACCAGTAGATCTTAGGAACACGAATCGCTCGCCACGTGCGGAAGTTATAACGAAACCTGTCGGCGTTGCGTCCCTCTTTCACGTAATCCATCTCCTCGAAGATGGTGGAGTGAAACTCGTGCAGCATTCCTTCCCAGTCAGCGTTCTCATTCGCTTTCGGAAAGAAACGATTGGTCAGCTTCACAAGCCGAAAGAGAATCGCGACGTCGAAGGCAATCGTCGACTCGAGATTCGGACGCTGAACTTTAACGGCGACTTCCTGACCTGTGTGGAGTCGTGCGCGATAGACCTGTCCGAGCGACGCAGCCGCAATCGGGGCGCTGTCGATTTCGACGAAGCTCTCGTGAAGACTACGACCGAGTTCCGACTCGATGATCGAGAACGCTTCCGCGGTTGAGAATGCCGGCACCTGGTCCTGCAGCGTCGCCAGTTCCTTCACATATTCCAGCGGCAACAGGTCGGCACGCGTACCGAGTGACTGACCGATCTTGATGAAAGTTGGTCCAAGACGGATCAACGACTCTTTCATCCAGACAGCCTGCTTTTGGAGTCGCGCCTGTTTCTTCGCCGAACCTTCAGCGCCACGAAACACGAGGTAGCGCCACACGCGAATGAAGCGATCAAAGGCGGTGTAGAGTTGTTCGTTGAACCAGGCTTTGAGTCGAGCACGCCGGCCCTTGTCGCGTGCGAGATCGCGCAGCCGGGTAACGGCGCGGCGATTGAAGTCCGCTCTCACGTCGTAAGTATCGAGGAAGAGGTAAAGCGAGAAGAGGCCGAGTACGCGCGCAACTTGTGCGGCGCGCAACCAGCCACGAAAATCTCTGCCCTTGAGAATCTCGGCGACCAGCTCTTCCGTTAATGGTCGCACTTTCGCAGTCGGTTTTGGCGCCGCGGCGGTGCTGACGGCCAGACCATTTCCATTTGTTTCAGTTCTTTTTACTAATGCCTGATTTGAACTCATTTTATAAACGCTATATCACTGAGAGCATGTGCTTCGTGCCCGCGCGCTCGAAATAACTGTTGGCGCGGTCCACGTCCCTCATTATCTGTGTTTTCAACTCGTCAATTGAATTAAATTTCCGCTCGTCTCGTAGGCGATACAGGAAACGGACACGCACTACATCGCCATAAAGGTCGCCGTCCCAGTTCATTACGAAGGTCTCGACCGAAGGTTCCACCGCATCTGCAAACGTCGGTCTCAGCCCCACATTCGTCACGCTGCGTCGCCAGTGACCGTCAATCAAAGTGCCCGTGACGTATACGCCATTCCGGGGTATGACGCGGTTGTGTGGGTGGAGGTTGGCTGTCGGAAAGCCCAGTTTATGGCCTCTTTCCGCACCCCGTTCAACTTGTCCTTCGACGCCGTAAGGACGGCCCAACATGCGTCTCGCCAGGTTTACCTGGCCCGCCGCGAGCAGTTTGCGAATCTTGCTCGAACTCACGCGCGCGCCACGCAGCGTTACTTCCGGAACTTCACCGGCAACAAAGCCTAGTTCAGCGCCGACTCGCTTGAGCAGCTCGATATTCCCTTCACGGTCGTGGCCGAACGCGAATCCCTTGCCGAGGTAGACTTCCTTCGCGTGCAAGCGAGCTACGATTACATCGCGAAGAAAATCTGCGGCGCGAATCGATGAAAACTCTTTAGTGAAACGCACTACGATCGTCTGCTCGATCCCGAGTACACCAAACGCTTCGATCTTCTGATCGAAAGTCTGCAGCAACGGCGGCGCTGAGTCCGGGTGTAATACCGCTCGCGGATGTGGATCGAAAGTGATCACAGTCGGCACTGCACCCGTCTCGCGCGCGCGTTCAACGACAGTGCGCATGATCAACTGATGTCCGAGATGCAGACCGTCAAACACACCGAGCGTGAGCACGGTCGGTCGTTGAATCTCGGCGTTGTCAGTTCCGTGAAAGAGACGCATTTTTTAGATTGCCGATTTCCAATTTCCGATTGCCAATTTTTTCAGTGGCTCAGGATTCAAATTGGCAATTGGCAATCGGAAATTGGCAATTATCATGATTCGACCACCAATCCATCGTAAGCAAACTGGACTCCCGCCGGCAGTCTGGCTGAGTCGCGCTCGTGCTTAATGTCGTGAGCGATATGAGTAAAGAACGTTCTGCGCGGCTTCAACTGATCGACGTACGCGAGCGCTTTATCAACCCACAAATGCGTCGGATGTTCTCTAAAGCGCAGGCAATCCAAAACGAGTGCGTCTAAGCCCTGCAAAGCTTCAATGGACGCGGGCGGGATTTCGCTGAGATCCGTCAGGTAAGCAAAATCGTTGAAGCGATAAGCCATCACCGGCAAGCGACCATGAATCACTTCCAGCGGCGTGACCTGCAACTCTTTTCCGATGCAGAAACTCGCACCCGGCGTAACGATGTTCGGGATTACTTCCGGCAGACCACCACCAAAATGTGATGGTTCAAAGATGTACTTGAAGATGCGTTTGATATCGACCCAGGCACGCTCGTTCGCGTAAACACCGAGTGCACCAAAACGAAAGTTCAACGGCCGGATGTCATCGAGACCAAAAATATGATCGGCGTGACAGTGAGTGATGAGTACAGCATCGAGCTGTTTGAGGCCGAAGCGTAAAGCCTGCTGGCGAAAGTCTGCAGACGTATCGACCAGAACAGTTCTTCCGCCGTGTTCAACGATGATCGAAACTCTCAGACGTTTGTCGCGGGGATCCTCTGAAATGCAGGTCTCACATTCACAACCGATTGACGGCACTCCGGTGGAAGTTCCCGTACCTAGAAAGGTGAGCTTCATCTTCCACCAGTAATGTCGCTGCCGGTAAATCTTCGCGCTTGCTGAGGCGAGTTGACCAGCGACACGTATTGCATCCGCAGATCGGCGAGCAGTCCTTCCAGCATTCGTTTTTCCTGAGGCGTCAAATTACCTTCGGTCTTTTTCTGCAACATCCCGAGAACGTCGATCCAGTGCTTACCGAGCTCGATGTCAACCTCGCGCTGGTGCGTCACGGGATGCTCCATCATTCCCAACGCGGAAGCGGCATTCGAAGCGATTGACATCACAAAGCTGACGAAGCTCGACGGATCGCGTGCTTCCGCCAGGTCTTCTTCGGAAAACTCTTCTTCGTCCTCCGGCGCTGCTTCGGCTGCTGCTGGCGGAACCTCAGGCTCGGGTGGCTCAGCCGCGGGAGCAGGGGCAGCGGCTGCTGCCGGCTCCTGCACCGTTTCTACTTTGGGCTCTGGCTTCTCCTCAGGAGGCAGATCGCGCGGGCTTCCGTCAGCATTGAAAAGACGCCTATCAGTAACTTTGAAATTGGGTTGGTCCTCTTGCATACGTTTATTAAACCACAAAGACTCGAAGGCGTGAAAACACGAAAAAGGCACTTTTTTGTTCCCACCTTTGTGGTTCTCTCGCGGGCACTTTAGACTACCCGCATGCCTGCCACATTCAATGATTTGATAGCCCTGATGGATCGTCTGCGTTCGCCAAATGGCTGTCCCTGGGACCGCGAACAAACCTATGCAACGCTTGCTCCGATGCTTCTTGAAGAGGCATACGAGGCGTTTGAGGCCGTCGAAGACGCTCGCGAAGGCCGGCCGCGCGAGCTTTGCGACGAGCTCGGTGACTTATTGTTTCAAATAGTTTTTTATGCACAGGTCGCGAAGGAACGTGACGAATTCACAATCGACGACGTTACCACTGCGATTCACGACAAGATGGTGCGCCGCCATCCGCACGTGTTTGGTGACGTGACCGCGGATGATGCCGCAACCGTATTACTGAACTGGGAAACGATGAAAGCCGAGGAACGACGCGCCGCAGGGAAGAACGAGGAGACAAATTCCTCACTGCTAACAGGCGTCTCATCCAAGGCGCCGGCGTTGATGGAGGCACATCAGTTATCGACCAAGGCCGCACGTGTCGGCTTTGACTGGAAGTCTGTGGACGACATCTTCGACAAGCTACAGGAAGAAATCGAGGAATTGCGCGCGGCGATCAAGGACCATTCAGAACTCAAAGACGAAGCCAATCACGCGCGTGTTCGGGAAGAGATGGGTGACCTGTTGTTCGCGGCAACGAATATCGCGAGACACATGCAGGTCGAGCCGGAAGCAGCGTTGAAGTTAACGAATCGGAAGTTTCGGAAGCGGTTCGAATACATCGAGAACGCGCTGCATACCCGCGGACAGCCGTTTGATCAAACGTCGATCGATGAATTGGAAGAGTTGTGGCAGGAAGCGAAAAGGCAATCCACAGATTACACAGATAAATCTGCGTAATCTGTGGATGGTTTTGTTTTAGTCATTGATCCGGATCGATTGCAGGATCGTCTGAAACGCATTCTCAAAATTGCGCTCGTTCTGCGGCGCGACGGCGATCATGTAGAACAATTGCCCATTGCGTAGCTGCGTGGTGATCACACGCACATTCTCCGGACGACCAGTCGCTTCGTTTACGTTGCTCAGCGACGAAAAAAGCGCCGTGCGTCCCGATAGCGTGGTTCGTTGATAACCACCATTGCTGCGCATGCCGCTGTTTCCCTGCGCAAGATTATTAATAAACTCCTGGGTCGCGCTTTGCAGGTTTCGACTATTGGTTTGCGCCACACCGAAACTCGCGCCATGTGTGTAAACGGCCTGACCATTTACCTGACCATAAGCACCTTCAGGCACGAACCATACTGAATTGCCATCGTTGACCTCACGCCAGTTGCTCGGTACATTTACCTGCACGCCGCCGTTAAAGATGTTGTAGCTCTGGTAACGGGACGACGGATAAGCCACGCGTCCACTCGGCGCATTATCCGGATAGTTGCTGTTGCCGGTCTGTTCACCGGTCGGATAGCGCTGCCCGCTGCGAGCTATCTCGGCCATCGATGGAGCGGCCTGGTAACCACGCAGTCGCTGCTGAACACGCGCAAACTCACGCGAGTCGTTGCCTGACGGAGAAACGCGGAGGTACTGCGCTTCCCTGTTGATGCGTGCATACCGATCATTCGGGCTCGGGTGGTCGCTCAAGAAACCGCCACCGCCACCACCCTGCGCTTCAATCGTCCGAAACATGTTCGCGAGGTCACGAGGATCGTAACCAGCATTGGCCATGATCCGGGCGCCGAGAATGTCGGCCTCGGTTTCATACTCACGACTGAACTTCAGCAGATATACTGCAAATGGAGCCTGTGCGAGTTGGCCCACGCCTGGTCCACCGAGAATCGTTCCGGCGATGCCGGCAATGCCGCCGAGTATGCTGTACTTCTGACCCTTCGTTGCCTGCGCTGTACCGTGTCGCAACGCGACGTGACTGATCTCGTGGGCCATCACGCCGGCCATCTCACCTTCAGTCTTCGCCGCTTCAATCATTCCGCGGTTGACGTACATTGGACCACCGGGAAGCGCGAACGCATTGATGTCTCTCGCGTTCACGACTTTGAAGTAATACTGGAATTCGGGATGTTGAAATTCGGAAGGGATCCCGGCAACTAACCGGCGTCCGACATTCTCGACATAGCCCCGCACTGTTTCATCGCGGAGCAATGGAAACTGGCTCTCGGCTTCCTGCGCGGCCTGGCGCCCGAGTTTGATGTCGTCCTGAACACTGTATTTGTTGCTGTGATATTTGATTTGCGTCGCCTGTGCGAGTGCCGAGAACGGCATCGCGGTGATCGCGACCAGCGCTATCCACGCAATCAAGGTTTGTCGTTTTAACATCGATTTTTATACCTCCACCGATAACAGCTTACTAGTTCCCACTTTCGGTTTCTATAGCCCATTTGGGTCGTCATGCACCAAAACGAAACGCAAAAACGTCTGCCAAAGACCGGTTTTACTCCGTGAATATCGCACAAAATCGCGCCCAACCGACCTGGTCGGGTATCAATGCAATGAAAATGCCAGATGGCCGGGCCTAGCTTCGATTGCGGGGTTCGATGTGTTCGTTAAGCCATTGTGCGGGCTCAGCGAGCGGCGCGATGCGATGAGGCTCGCCCCTCCACACTCGTAGCATTGATATGAGCAGAAAGATAAACGCCGCGAGTTTGAAAAGGGCGCCACCTACTGAGCTGTTACTGACGGTGCTGATCACACCAAAGAGTGTTGAGATGATCAGGATCGCAATATGTAGAGCTAAAGCCTGAGCGGCGTGAAATCGAACTTTTACTTCTTTACGCGGCACCAGAAACAGCTCGAGCAGCGAGACCACCAGTCCGATAAAAGCCGGTGTATAGGCAAACGCCGTTGCCCAACGCTCCGGAACTCCGATACCAGCAACCGATCCGGTATTGGGAGCAGCGCCGGCCCGGGCTTGATAGACGTTTTGTCGCGCGTGATATTGCGAGGGCGGCGCATAGGTTGGTGGAACAAACACTGACGGATACGGAGCTTCGAGTGGAGGATTGTCGAGGTGACGAGTCGGCGCCTCGGAGTAGACATTCCTTCGCGCGTCTTCGTTAGGTGAATTTCCGACTTCCCGAGTCGCGCCGCCTACTTGCTGTGTCGGCGATCCGCGCTCCCCCCAAACTTCCTCAGCCTTCCGTTCGACGTCCCGATCAAGGGGGTTAGTGTCGTATTTGTTCTTCTTTGTCTCCATCACTCTTACTTAAGCACAAATGACTAAAACGACTAACCGAGAGGCTTTGTTTATTGTATTTCCGTTTGTGCTTTTTGTGCCACATTGTGGCTAATTTTACTAGTCTGCGATCTCATACTCAACCTGTTGCCATCGCTGCTCTCGCTCGGAAATCAAAAACGCCTTGATCACGGCCTTAAGACCACCGAGACCGATAATCAGGTATTTCGCCGATGGATAATAGGCGAGCCGCACGTCCGTTTGCGAAGGACTCGGATCGGCTGCGCGTGGATGCGAGTGATAAATCGCCAGCAGTTCCTCGCCGCGTTCGCGCATCTGCCGTTGCGCGGCAAACAGATCTTCCGGCGCTGCTTCGTAACTCGACTCGGGATTTCGGGTGACGTTGCGCAGACGATAAAGAGTGACCGCTTTGGTTTCTGAGATTCCGCCGATCAATCCGCAACACTCCTCCGGAGCCGTTTCGCGAGCGTGGGCGATCATGGCGTCCACATGTTCACGACGGAGTTGAATCAGCGGTGTGGTCAATCTTCGACGACTCTCAGGTGCAACTCTTGTAACTGTTTTGGATCGACTTCTCCGGGCGCGTCGATCATCAGGTCTGCTGCGGACGCAGTTTTCGGAAACGCGATCACGTCGCGCATGTTGTCGGTACCGGCCAGCACCATCATCAATCGATCGATGCCGGGAGCGATGCCGCCGTGAGGCGGTGTGCCGTATTCGAGTGCATCGAGAAAGAATCCGAACCGCTCGCGAGCTTCTTCGGTCGACATTCCCAGTGCTTTGAAAACGAGACGTTGTACGTCGCGACGATGAATACGAATCGAACCACTCGCCATCTCCACGCCATTGATTACCGGGTCGTAAGCTTTAGTGCGAATCTGGGCCAACAGGTTCGTTTCGCCTTGTTCGACCGCACGCTGCAGCAGTTCGAGATCTTCATCCACGGGAGACGTGAATGGGTGGTGCATTGAATAGTATCGACCGTCTTCCTCGTGATATTCAAACATCGGAAAGTCAGTCACCCAGAGTGGCGCGTACACGTTCGCTGGAATCAGGTTCTCGCGTTTCGCAACTTCGTTTCGCAACGCACCCAGACTTGCGGCAACTACTTTCGGCTTGCCTGAAACGATCAGGACAGCGTCACCTTGCTTTGCACCGGCAACATCTGCAATTCGTGTCGCGACTTCAGCGCCGAGTGCTTTTAATAATGACGATGAAAGCTCGTCGCCCAACTTGATCCAAGCCAGCGCACCCGCGCCGTAACGCTTTGCAAACTCCTGCAAGTCGTCAAGCACCTTGCGCGAAAGCGTGGCGCCACCCGGAACGACGAGACCCTTTATCTGCCCGCCGGATGACAACGCAGAGGCAAAAGGCGGGAACTCAGTGCCCTCCAAAGTTTGTGACAGATCCTGTAGTTCGAGACCTTTGATCCGCAGGTCGGGCTTGTCCGAACCAAATCGACGCATCACTTCTGCAAACGTGAAGCGTGGAAACGGCGTTGGCAATTCGACGTTGATGAGTTTGAAAACAGACGCAAAGAGACCTTCGATCAACGTGTAAACCTGATCCAGTGTCGCAAAACTCATCTCCACGTCGAGCTGTGTAAACTCCGGCTGGCGATCTGCGCGCAGATCCTCGTCGCGAAAACAGTGTGCGATCTGGAAGTACTTATCCAAACCTCCGATCATGCACAACTGCTTGAAGAGCTGTGGCGACTGCGGCAGCGCAAAAAACTTTCCTGGGAAAATGCGAGATGGAACGATGTAATCGCGTGCCCCTTCCGGAGTGGATTTGATAAGGATCGGCGTCTCGATCTCGTTGAACCCCTGCTCGGTCATGTAACGGCGAATCTCGTTGGTAACGCGATGACGCAGAAACATATTCGCCTGCAACTGCGGCCGGCGCATATCGAGGTATCGATACTTCAAGCGCAAGTCTTCGCTCGCAAGCGCATCGCCAGTCGCATCGAGTTGAAACGGTGGCGTGCGCGCGTCGTTGAGCGTTAAAAGCTCGCGTGCATGGACTTCGACGTCGCCGGTCGCGAGTTTCGGGTTCCGAGTATTTTCCGCGCGTGCGACAACGGTTCCCTTAACCGCGATCACGTACTCACTGCGCAGCTCTTTTGCTTTCGCGTGTGCTTCAGCCGAATCTTCAGCATTGAAGACGACCTGAGTTATACCGGCGCGGTCGCGCAAATCGATAAACGTGAGTTCGCCAAAGTCGCGGCGTTTCGCGACCCAACCCATCAATACTACCTGCTTCCCGATATCGCCAGGACGCAGATCTCCGCAGGAATGCGTGCGTTCCAAATTTCCGAGGTTATCCAGCATTATCCAATCCGTGTAATCCGTGTCTCAAACTGCCTGAGCAATTTCTAAACGATTTCCGCCGGGATCGCGAACGTAGAAGCGCGACCAGCC
>JBKPPU010000315.1:0-17902 GCA_046733695.1 Acidobacteriota bacterium | reverse complement strand
CGTAAAACTCGCCATTAGCCCTTGCTGGCGTTTTGCATAAAATGAGAGCGTGTGCACGAGGTTGGTGCTTACTAAAGTTCCCTCGAGATCGTAGAATGCTGCCCCTGCCAAGCTCTCCTCCAGCTAACTTTTCGCGGTCTTACGGCCGAGATCGGCCTGAATGGGAAGCACTATACCGTATTCGACCCTTTTTGAGATAACCGGAAGCAAAAGTATTACATACTGTATGCTGATTCTAGACAATCCGAGGTCAATTGATGATAAATCTTAGGAAAAAGCGCGAAATTCTGCGATCGGCGATGGTCACATCGGCGGTTATTTCGCTCGCCATAGGTGGGATTGCGTGCAATAACGGGGCGCCGCAGAGCCCGTCGAGTACAGGTAGTGCTGACGCAAAGATGGCAGCCGACAAGATCGCGGAGGCAGAACCGTTTTATGAGGCTCGCGAGGATCTTACTAAGGCCAGAACGGCGGTTACAGTCCTGCGGCAGGCGCACGCTGCTGACTACAGCAACTATGAGGCTGCCTGGAAACTCGCACGAGCCGCTTTCTCCGTCGGTGACCGGACTGACAACAGCACGGAACAGGACGACATGTTCGTTGAGGGCATTCAAGCCGGCAAAGCGGCGGTACAGCTTCAGCCGAGCAAACCCGAAGGGCATTTCTGGCTGGGTGCGAACTATGGTGGGAGAGCCGCACACAGCACGCTTTCCAATCTTTCGAGTTTTCAGGACATAAAAGGCGAGATGGAGTCGGTGCTAAAGCTGGACGAGGCCTACCAGGGTTATAGCGCTTATCTTGGTCTCGGGCGGCTGTATCTACAGGCTCCCAAAGTCCTCGGCGGCGACGTTAAGAAAGCGATTGAGTACCTCGAAAAGGGAGTCAAACTCAATCCCAATAACACGGTCATGCGTTTTCATCTGGCGGAAGCATATGAAGTCGATCGGCGAAACGCGGACGCAAAGAAACAGATCGAAGCCATAATATCGGCGACTCCGGATCCGAAATACGTGGCGGAGCATAAAGTCGCGTTGGCGAAGTCTAAGAAGCTTCTCGAGAAGATCGAAGCGGAGGGGTAGTTTTTGAACGCGGATTAACGCGGATTGGTTTTCTGTTTTATCTCTTCGAGTGTCCGCTTGTGTTGCTCGAGTTTCTGACCGGCTTCGCCGAGTTTGCCCTGCGAGGTTAGGCGCTGGTAGTCCTCAAACTCCTGGATGGCCCTGTTCACGAGTTGTTGTAGATCTTCCACCGGTGTTGCAGAGGGCGTGGGTTGCTGACGTTGACCCTGTTCGGGTGCCGGTGTCGTAGCTTTGGTGACCGCTTCCCCGAAGAGACTGTTCATCGCCTCGTTGAAACTTTGCCCGTAGCCGAGTTTTTCCTGTGTTGCCAGAACGACGAGCCGGAGTTCCGGCATCGGACTCCGCTCGGCCTGCAGATAGATCGGTTCGACGAACATCAACGAACGTCCAATCGGTATCACCAGCAAATGCCCACGAAGCACGCGCGAGCCCTGCTGATTCCAAAGCGTGAACTGTCCCGAGAGTTGTGCGTTCTGATCGATACGTGCCTCGATCTGAACTGGCCCATCAATCAATCTTGATTTCGGGAAGTTATAAACGAGCAGCTTGCCATAGTGCTCACCGTCGCTGCGCCCGGCCATCCAGCCAATCATGTTATTTCGACTTGCGGGCGTGAACGGCAGGATTATTACAAACTCATTGCTCTGCTGCTCGCCCGGCAACTGCATCAAGACGTAATACGGAGCGATCGGTTCACCTACTTTTTCACCCTTATCATTGATCCGGATGTGTTGCGCGATGCTCCAGGCATCTTCACGCTGGAAGAACACCTTCGGATTCTGCGTGTGATAGAGACTATAGACTTCACCCTGAGAACGGATCAGTGTTTCGGGATACCGCACGTGCGCACGAAGGTCAGCAGGCATGTGGCTCGCATCCCGGAACAGAGCAGGGAAGATGCGTCGATACGCCGCGAGAATAGGATCCTGATTATCGAACACGTAGAAGCTGGCCGTACCGTTGTAAGCGTCGATAACAACCTTGACGCTGTTGCGAACATAGTTGACTGAGTTGCCGGCGACGTCGTGATGTGTCGAGTAAGGAAAGTAAGACGACTCGGTAAATGCGTCGAGCATCCAGAACAGACGGCCTTCGTTGGAAACTACGATGTAAGCATCCTTGTCGTAAGTGAGAAATGGAGCGACGCCATTGACGATCTCGCGAATGTTTCGGTTGATGAGCACGCGACTGTCATTCGTGACCGCATCCGAGAACGGCAAGCGCGAGAGATCCCCAACTCCCCACGCGAGCAACATGCGTCGTAAACGATTTCCGATCGGTATGCCGCCTGTCCCCTGATACGTGGTGGTGGCGTTTGTATCGCCCTGCGGGTAATCAAACTCCTGCTGTTTGGTCTTAACGTAGACGTAACGTTCCGTTGTCTCACCAAAATAAATTTCGGGTCTCGTGACCTTGATTTCGCCCTCAACCGGCATGTTCGACAAAACAAACTGCGGCAGTCCTTCGGGTGTAAATCCGTTGGCGCTGTTCATCGTCACGCCGTATCCATGCGTGTAGATCAATCGCTCATTGACCCAGTTACGTGATGACGCAGGCAGCTTATCGTCGTTGATCTCGCGCGGCGCAATCATCATCTGGCGCGTCTGGCCCGCCATGACATAACGGTCCACATCGACGTCGGGGAAGTCGTAGTAAGTACGAATGGCCTGAATCTGGCGTAGTGTGTCCTGGAGTGCCTGCCAATCCCAGAGCCGAATGTTGTCCAGACTCTGGCGATTGTTTGGCAGGTCGAGGGCGGCGGTGGAGTTCTCTGCTTCGAACTCGCGCAGCTCGATCTGATCGAGTGCAAAGCCCTTTCGTGTCCAATCGAGGTTGTAGCTGATGTAAGGTGATTCGCGGTCGAGTTCGTTAGGCTTGACGATAAAACTCTGAACGTATGAGGGAACGAGAACGATACCGATGATATAAGTTGCGACCGGAAGCGCGAGCGCGATCAGCAACAGGCTGAAGCGTCGCACGCTGAACGCGTTAATGACCAGCAGGATCGCGGCAATGATCAAGATGACAGCCAGAATCAACAATGCCGGCAAAGTGTAATGAGCGTCGGTGTAGGTTACGCCTGAAAAAACCGGGTGGTCTTCCCACAGAAAAGGGAAACGCGACAGATAAGTGCGCCAGCTAAGCACGAGGAGAAAGAGAGCCAGCGAGCAACAAACACCGCGAAATGCAGCTCCGGACGACCAGCGAACACTCGGTTTGAGTACCGTTTGTGGAAGGCCCAACAGCGAGTAGGCAATGGCGGCGCAGAGGATGATGAATGTTACTCCGAGCAGCCATGAGCTAACGAGATCGTAGAACGGCAACGTGAAGAAATAGAAGCCGAGCGACTTGCCGAAGATCGGATCGGGGAGGTTTGTGGCTGGTTGATTCCAGTAGAGCGCAAATTGCCGCCAGTGTTCCTTCCAACTGAAGCCGAAGATTAGTCCGAACAGTCCAGAGATGACCCAGCCAAGTGGTCTGATGATCTTTGCGGGTGAAAACTGAAATGGCTGGTTGTTGAGAATTATGGTTCGCTTCTCAAACGCCAGGGCTCCAAAGAGTTTCTGGAAGAGCAGGAACGTGGCAGCTAATAGAGCCGCAGTGATTATGGCAGAGCCGAAGAAGAGTGCGAGTTTTACCTTGAAGATGTACCAGAAGATTGATGAGTAACCGAGTGAGCCGAACCAGAGTGATGAAATGTAGACTGAAACTATGCGCGAGAACGAAAGGAGAAGCAGCGCAGCCAGGACGATGATCCAGATTTTCAGACGTCGCCGCGTTGGTGGGCCAACATCGATCACTTCAGGGGTGGGGGGGCGCTTGCTCACGCGGGTAGCATACCTGATTTGCCGCAGATAAACACGGATCGGGTGGCTCGTGTATAATCGCCCGAGTGTTGACGCCCGAAACAATCCTACAGGGTCGCTATCGCATCATACGCCAGCTTGGGCAGGGCGGGATGGGTGCGGTTTACGAAGCCGTCGATCAGCGTCTCGATACCACAGTCGCGCTGAAGGAGACGCTGTTTGCCGAGGAACGCTTGCGGAAGCAGTTTGAACGCGAGGCAAGACTTCTCGCCCGCCTGCATCATCCGGCGTTGCCCCGTGTCAGCGACCACTTTTCTGAAGGCGACGGCCAGTTTCTCGTGATGCAGTTCATCCCCGGCGATGATCTGTCGGAGATGATGACGCGCAAGCGGAGCCCGTTTCCTGCAAACCAGGTTTTGACGTGGGCGGACCAGTTGCTCGATGCGCTCGACTACCTCCATACGCAGGATCCGCAGATAGTTCATCGCGACATCAAACCCCAAAACCTAAAGCTCACTTCGCGCGGTCAAATCATCCTGCTGGATTTCGGTTTGGCGAAGGGTCAGTCCGGCGAGATCTCTCGCGTCACGACTGCCGCAAGTATTTTTGGTTACACGCCAAACTATGCGCCGTTGGAGCAGATTCAGGCATTAGGCACTGACTCTCGCAGCGATCTCTATTCATTAGGCGCCACGCTCTATCACTTGATTACTGGTGTGAAACCGCCCGATGCGTTGACTCGCGCCGCCGCGATTGTGAACGGCCAGGCGGACCCACTGCTAAAGGCGAGCGAAGTGAATCCAGCCGTCGCACCGGCAGTGGACGATGTGCTTGGTAAAGCAATGGCGCAGAACCGCGAACAGCGATACGCCACGGCCGACGACATGCGCAAGGCGTTACATGGTACCGAGCAGGCTGCAACTGTCGTCGAACGTGGCGAGGCGCAGACTGTTTTATTTCCGCCACCGCCGGCGACTGTTGCTGTTCCTACGCAAACAGCGGTCACGCCACACACAGTTCCCGCTACCGGCGAGACCACCGTCGTACGTCCTAAGCAGGGTGGACCAAGCCGAGTGGTTCCGATTGCCATCTCAGCAGTGGTGCTGGTCCTGGTCGCTTGTGGCGCCCTGGGTTTCTATGCGCTAAAAAATCGTAACGCGCCTCCTGTCAATCAAGTTGCGGTTGAGAGTCCGACTCCGCTCGGCGGGCCCGCGAGTACGCCCACTCCCGAAGCGACTGCAACCGCCAAAGAAAAGAATGAGGTAGCGACAGCGACTCCGAAAAAGATTGAAAAGGCTCAGCCCAAAGAGGAACCAAAAAAAGAATCGACGCCTAAGCCTGACACGCGCGTCGAGACTGAAACTCAGGGACACGAAGAGCAGCCGCCGGACGTACCAGTGCCGCCGGGGTCTGATGGGCCAAACCGTCCGCGTCGAGGAAACAGAGTTTTTCCGGGTGGAGTCCAGATACACAATCTTCCCGATGGTTCGCAAATAATAACCATGGCGGACGGGATGCGAGTGATGGTGACAAAAGACGGCAAGCGGACCATTTTGAATCCGCCGCGCCCGCGGGTCCGGCCGCGTCCGGCGCCACTACCATCACCGTAAACAATTTCTTCTGCGTCACTCGCGAGCTCGTTATTCCAAGAGGAGAATTGAGATGAGGAAATCGATAACTACACGTGTATTCTTTGCGCTGCTTGCGCTTTGTATCTCGCTTGCGATGCTCAGCCCGGCCATTGCTGTCAGAGCGGGGAGTGAGAGATCCGTTCCGTCAAACATCAGAATCACTCCGCCGGCACCGGCCTTCGACGACAAAGAGCGAGTCGCTGAGTTGATGCAGAGACGCGAACGAGTGGCGCAAAGCGTTGGGCCACAGTCGTTCGTGATCCTGTTCAGCACCGAACCGCGCGTTTACGCGAACGACGTCGATTATCCTTATCGTCAGGAAAACAATCTTTACTACCTCACGAATCTGAAGCAGAAGAATGCGACACTCGTGTTGCTGCCTGGTAACACGAAGACACGCGAGATTCTCTTCATGCCGCAGCGGAATCCCGCAGCGGAGACGTGGACGGGTCACATGTACAGCGCTGAAGAAGCAAACCAGCTTTCGGGTGTGAGAGAAATCTGGAATGTGAGCGAGTTTGATCCGTTCATCAAAGCGTTGCGCAACCGTCAGCCGTATAGGCCCAAGCCCGAAAACATCTTCATGTCCGATCTGCCGAAGGACATGCCGTTGACCAACGATAACGGCTACACGGCGTTGTTCGACGCGGCGGCAAAAGGCGAAGCCGGTCTGTTCATGCTGATGCCGGGACAGGGTGAAAGCCGCGAATACAAACAGGAACAACGTTTTGCTGCCGATTGGGCGAGTACGGCTTCTGGTTACAGCGTCAAGAATGCCTGGCCCATCTTTACTCAAATGCGACTCGCGAAGTCGCCGATGGAACTGCGTCTTCTGCAGCACGCGATCGACATCAGTACCGAAGCACACCAGCGCGCATGGGCAGCTGCCGGTGAGGCGAAGTGGGAATACGAAGTCGATGCCGTGATGGCTTACACGTTCAAGCTCCGCAACGCAGACAACTGGGGATATCCGGATATCGTCGGCTGTGGTCCAAACGCAACGACGCTTCACTACGTCGAGTCGCAGGGACCGGTGAAGCCGGGAGATCTGTTGTTGATGGACGTTGGCGCCGAATACGATCACTACACGGCCGACATCACGCGCACATTCCCGGTTAACGGCAAGTTCACCCCGGCTCAGGCGGCTGTCTACCAGATCGTCTACGATGCGCAGGAGGCAGTAGCAAGGGCCTCGAAGCCGGGCGCCACGTTGTCAGATGTGAATCGTGCCGGAACTGAAGTAATCAAAACCGGTCTTTTGAAGCTCGGCCTGATCACCGACGTCAATTCACAGCAGCATCGCGTGTGGTTCATGCATGGAACTTCGCACTGGCTGGGCATGAATGTTCACGATGTTGGCGGCGGAGCGAAGTTTGTTCCCGGCGCAGTGTTCACGAATGAGCCCGGAATTTACATCCGGCCCGACGCGTTGGACCAGATGCCGTTTGGTTGGAACGAGGAAGCCTGGGAAAAATTCAAGACCGCGGTTCGGCCGGCGTTTGAGAAGTACAAAGGAATGGGCGTCAGAATTGAAGACGATATGGTGATCACGGCCGACGGCGTCCGCTGGATGAGCGAAGCGTTGCCACGAAAGATCAGCGATATCGAGGACTTCATCGCCAAAGCGCGCCGCCAGTCGGAGTAGAGCCACAAAAAGAATTAGCCACAAAAAGGCACATAAAGCACAAAAGGAAAAAACAGGCAGAACAATCCTATTTGTGCTTTATGTGCCTTTTTGTGGCTTAAATATTTTTCTGAACGTTTTTGTGGCCCACCCTGAGAACCACCTCAGGGCTGTTCGAAAAAACCCGTGTTGCGGCGGTGGCTCATCCACCGCCGTCTTTGCTTCTGCAGCCAAACTCGTAAAGAACTGCGTAGCCATCATCTTCGCAGTCCCCTGAATCATCCGCTGGCCCACGCTCGCGATCGTTCCGCCAACCTGGAGGTCTGCCGTGTAAGTCACCTTCGTTCCGCTATCGGTGGGAGCGAGATCTAAATCACCGGAGCCTTTGAGAAATCCCGGCGCGCCTTTGCCGTCGACGACGAGGCGAAGGTGTTCCGGCTCGCGCATGTCTTCGAGACGTGCAGTCCCATTGAAGACACCCTTGATCGAACCGACACCAGTTCTGATCGTGGCCGCAAATGTATTCTCTGCAGTTTGTTCGAGTCGCTCGCAGCCCGGAATGCAGCGTTGCAACACCTCCGGATTAATAAGGCATTGATAGACGCGCTCGCGATCGGCGTCGAGTTCGTGAGTGCCTTCCAGTTTCACTGCACGCGAGCCTTCGCAGCTTGAATCGCGCGCCGCGTGTGCACTTGCGCAAGGTGACAGCGATAGTCGCTCGAGGCGTAGAGATCCGCGTTGGCATCGATACCGTCACAAACATGTGAGACTGCTGCGCTGGCGGCATTGTCGTCCAGGTTTGTTCCTGCCAATGCGGCCTCGACAGCCCTCGCGCGATAAGCTTTAACGCCTACTCCGGTGACACCAATACCGGCCGATTTACACGACCCACCGTCATTCAACGCCAGATGAACAGCGACCCCCACAACAGCGAATCCCGAAGCCGGATGCGGCACCTTCTGGTAAGCCTGGCCAAACTTTCCACTCGGCTTCGTGATGCGAATTTCGCGCAGTATCTCGCCTGGTTGCAGATCGGTCGTGAGTAGATCGAGGAAGAAATTCTCGGCTTTCAGTGTTCGTTCGCCGTTTGGCCCAACGAGTACAAGATCGGCGTCGAGTGCGAGAACTGCCGCCGGCCAGTCACCAGCCGGATCCGAGTGAGCAATACTGCCGCCAATCGTGCCTTTGTTACGCACCTGCACATCGCCAATGCTTTTCGCACATTCGGGCAGAAGCGGACAAATCTGTTTCAGCAGAACAGACGACTCCAACTGGTAATGCGTGGTAGTCGCTCCGATCAAAATCTGGTCGCCTTCTTCGCGGATGTATGCGAGTGATTTGATGCGTGCGATATCCACGAGCAACTGCGGTTGGGCCAGCCGCAGTTTCATCGCCGGAATCAGACTGTGACCACCGGCGAGGATCTTCGCACCATCAAGATCGCTGTTGAGCAGCGCCACAGCCTCATCAAGCGTCGCGGGTGCTTTGTAATCGAATTGAGCGGGAATCATGTTGAACTCCTCTAATCCGTCTTTGTCTGCCTTGAAAGATCCGTCTCATCCGTGGCTAATAATTCGCCATACGTCTTCAGGCTTGATCGGCATATCCAGATGCTTCACTCCAAACGGCGCCAACGCATCGACAATGGCGCCGACAATAGCCGGTGTTGCGCCGATTGTTCCGGCTTCGCCAACGCCTTTCACCCCCAGTGGATTCACTGGCGATGGAGTCTCAGTCCGATCCAGCTCAAAGTTCGGAATGTGCGACGCGCGAGGAACCGCATAATCCATCAGGGTACCGGTGATTAACTGTCCCTGCTCGTCGTAGACCACTTCTTCGTACATCGCCTGCCCGATCGACTGCACGATGCCGCCGTGAACCTGTCCGTCAACCAGCAGCGGGTTGATCACCTTGCCGCAATCGTCAACCGCGACGTAGCGCAGGAACTTGATGTCGCCCGTGTCTCGATCGATTTCCACGACACAGATGTGTGTGCCGAACGGGAATGTGAAATTCTTCGGTTCGAAAAAGTAAGTTGCTGAAAGACCAGGCTCGGTGTCGGGCGGCAACTCTTTCGCGAGGTGCGCGGCGAGTGCGATGTCCTGAATCGTCAAACTCGATTTGCCTTCAGTCTGCGGTTCCGGCAACGCGCCTGCGGGTGCTTCACCGACAGGGACGACCGGCTCGGAAGTTCCGGTGGCGCTGGCGGCCGCGGCGGCCTCTCGAGAATACTTTCCGCCTTCAAACGAAACTCGTGAGGCGTCTGCCTGAAGCATGTGCGTCGCTATCTTGTGCGCCTTCTCCTTCAGCTTCTGAATCGCGACATAGACAGCGGTACCGCCGACTGCTGTTGCGCGACTTCCAAACGTGCCGATGCCGTACTGAACGACTCCGGTGTCTCCGTGGATCACAGTCACGTCGTTGATATTCACGCCCAGTTCGTCAGCCGCAATCTGTGCAAACGAAGTCTCTTGTCCCTGGCCGTGTGGCGAGGCTCCAGTTAGCACCGTCACTTTCCCCGTCGGTTCAATACGAACTGTCGCGCTTTCCCAACCACCTGCGGGCATCGCCTGAGATGGACCAAGCGCGCAGATCTCGACGTAAGTTGAAACTCCGATCCCGATCAAACGTCCTTCATCGCGTGCTTTTTTCTGCTCTTCGCGAAGTGCCGCGTAATCGACGATCTGTTGTGCCTTGTTAAGAGCAGTTTCGTAGTCGCCACTGTCGTAATCGAGACCAGTCGCGGTGTGAAACGGAAACTCACTCGGCGCCGGGAAGTTCTTGCGGCGCACTTCCGCCGGGTCCATGCCTAACTCAGCAGCCACAAGATCGAAGGCGCGTTCCACGACGTACGTCGCCTCGGGACGCCCAGCTCCGCGATAGGCGTCGGTGGCCATCTTGTTTGTGAAGCACGCCGTGATGTTCATCTGGATAGCGGGAATCCTGTAAGCGCCCGATAGCATCAATCCCGTCAATGTAGGAATCGCCGGTGTGAGCAGTTGGTGGTAAGCGCCCATATCTGCGAAAACGCTGTAGCGCAGTCCAAGCACGGTGCCGTCGTTCTTGAGTGCGACTTCGATATCACCGACCTGGCCGCGTCCATGAATCGTCGCCTGAATATTTTCTCGTCGTGTTTCGATCCACTTGACGGGTTTTCCGAGTTGCATCGAAATCCAGCCGAGCAGCGCTTCTTCCGAGTAAACATTCAGTTTCGATCCGAAACCACCGCCGACTTCCGGAGTGATCACGCGCAACTTGTTTTCGGGAATTCCGATCATGAGCGCGACCTGCGTGCGCATGAGGTGTGGAATCTGTGTTGACGACCAGATTGTCAGTTCTTCCTCACCAGGGAAGTAACGTGCGAGCACACCGCGCGGCTCCATCGCTATCGGTGCGAGTCTTCTATGCAGGATGCGTTGCTTCACTGTGCGATCGGCGGTAGCGAAAGCCGCGTCGATGTCGCCTTCGCCCGAGGTCAAGCGGTACGCGATGTTGTCGCTGAAGCCGTCGTGAATGACTGGTCCACCCGCAGCAGCCGCTTCTACGTCAGTGACGACAGGCAGATCCTCATAATCAACCATCACGAGGTCGACCGCGTCGCGAGCTGCGTAGCGACTAGTGGCAACTACCGCTGCAACCGGATGGCCCACGAAGTAGACCTTGTCCTTTGCCAGTACACGATGGTCGGGGACTTTTAAGTCAGGCAGGGCGCCAGCACAGGGAACAGGTCCAATCTTGTCGGCAACTTCTTTACCCGTGTAAACAGCGACAACGCCGGGAGCTGCGACTGCGGCCGAAGTGTCGATGCTGTTTATCTTCGCGTGCGCATAAATCGAGCGAACGAAAGCAACATGAAGCGTGTTCGGCAAAGCGATGTCGTCGACGTAGTGTGCGAGTCCGCGGATCAGACGCGGATCCTCAGTACGCTTTACTCGTTTGCCCACATATTTTTCAGTCATGGCTGGCCTGCTTTCTTCGCAGCGTATTGCACCGCTTCGATGATATGCTGGTAGCCGGTGCAGCGACAGAGATTGCCTTCGAGACCGTGGCAGATCTCTTCACGTGAAGGATCGGCGTTTCTGTCGAGCAATTGCGCTGCGGTCACGATCATGCCCGGCGTGCAATAGCCGCACTGCAATCCGTGTTTCTCCCAGAAACCTTCCTGAACCGGATGCAGTTCCCCATTTTTGGCGAGCCCTTCAATCGTCGTCACGTTTGCGCCATCGGCCTGGACGGCGAAGACGGTGCACGACTTGACCGCTTGTCCGTCGAGCATCACCGTGCAGGCTCCGCAAAGGGAAGTCTCGCAGCCGACGTGCGTGCCGGTAAGTTCCAGAACATCTCTCAGGTAATGAACGAGCAGCATGCGTGGCTCGACCTCATCGGTATGAGAGACACCATTCACGTTGAGATTGATAGCCGTTTTCATGAGCTACCTCACTTTTGGAAAGAAGTTTTTAGTGCTTTGTACTGGTACTTTGTTGTCACGCTAAATATATCAACAAAGCTCGGAAATAAGAACAAAGTACCAAGTGCCAACTAAACAGTTGCCTTATGGATTTGTCGCTTCAAACGATGAATTGTCCGCCGGACCACTTTGAGTTGAGCGCGATCATGCGCTTCGATTGCCGCTGCTCTCTGCGTCTTTAATTCACGGATACGCGCTTTGATGCTGCTCTTATCGATGCCGACGACAGAGTGATGCTCGTGTTGAATGCCTAACGCCTTCGAGATCGCTACGACCAGGTGGTCCTTATTCATCTGGGTATAACCCTGCACGGCCTCGTGCTCGATACCCTTAGCCATTTCGCGCAAATCTGCCAGTGTCTTGTGTCTGAGTTGTTCGAATGTTAACTCCGCCATTTGGAAGCTCCTATCAGTGCTGTTTTGTTTCGTCAAAGATCTGATTGAGGTGATGCTTTAGATGAACGACGTAATCACGAATGAGTTTTTCGAGCGTGGCCGGTTCACTGTCCGCGAGCTCGAGCTTGAACGCGATCTCATCCAATGTGTGCGACGAACGTGATTTAGTTAATGCTTCTTCCGGTATCAACGAAGCTACGTGCACGAGGTGCAGATTGTAAGCGCTCCACAGCTGGACGACGTTGGACCACGACTCCTCACGATACTTTTGCGCGCCGATCCATTCGTCTTGATCGTAACCCGGAAAGACCAGGTCGTCAGTGTATTGCGCCCGAACGAATCGTTGGTGATTGTTCGCCGCCGAATCGATCAAATGCCCGAGAATCTCAATCGGCGCCCAGTCATTTGGTGCAGGCTGCCTCCGGCTTAGTTCTTCCGGAATGTCCTTCAGCAGTGCCGTAGCGCTGACGACCGTATCGCGAAAGTCCCGGAGGAACTGTTCATAGCTGTTTGGGGTGGACATGGAATGCTGATAATAGGATCTTCTCGCGCAAAGGCGCAAAGGCGCCGGATACAGGATTCTTAACCATCAGCGGAACCAAGCAGGGAAGTTGTTCGTTTAGGTGACATGCGTTGGCTGTGGCGACTTACAAAAGTTTCGGTGGTGCTGGTCGTGATGTTGTTGATACTGCTAGTCACCGGACTCTCAGACACCCTCGTCTTTTACGCTCGCGTCGCTAAGCTCTACACCCAGTCTCCCGACACCAAAATCGCAATGCCTTTGGAAGATGTCTCCAGGAAGGAGGTCGCCGATACCTGGGGCGCTCCGAGAGGTGTCGGCCGGCGACACGAGGGCCAGGACATCTTTGCGGCGAAAGGCACGCCCATTCTTTCCGCGACCAACGGTTTCATCTACAAGATTGGCGAAAACAACCTCGGTGGCCAGACCGTCTCGGTGATTGGTTCAGGTGGTCGGATTTACTACTACGCGCATCTGGACTCATACGCGAAAGGGATCGCAGTCGGCGATCGTGTTTCGAAGCGAACGGTGCTCGGCTACGTCGGTACAACCGGAAACGCGCAGGGGACACCTCCTCATCTCCATTTCGGAATATACACCTTCACGGGAGCGATCAATCCGCTGCCGCTACTGACAGACCGCGTCGCGCCAACGGTGACAACAACCAAGCCAAAAGAAACTAAAGCTAACCGCATCATGGTTAGTCGCAAGGCTTAGCCACCGATAAAACGGATTGATTACTGATTGAGCTCTATCCTTATTGATCTGTTCTTTAGATCCGTGTTATCTGTGTTACTCAATCCAAAGATAAACTGGAAGGAGCTCACGCATGCGAATGCGATCCCGGTATCTCCCTCTCTCGATCCTTGTTCTGACTCTAACTATCTGCATATTTATTTTGGCCCCGAGATCGGAGGCGACAAGCTCGTCTCAGGATCCCCCAGCACCGGCCGCGGGCGGAGGCGGTGGGCAGGAACGTCCTGGCCGGCCCGATCAGACGCCTGAACCCAGACCGTACGAGCGTGTGATCACAAAAGAAGCGAAGTCCGACGAAGGCATCTTCACGATTCACACGATCAAAGACAAAACTTACTACGAAATACCGAAGAGCGAACTCGGCAAAGAGTTTCTGTGGGTCAGCCAGATTGCCAAAACCACGCTCGGCGTTGGGTATGGCGGACAGGCTGCGGGCAATCGAGTCGTGAAATGGGAACGCAAAGGCAATCGCATTCTACTGCGCAACGTCTCCTACGACGTCGTTGCCGATGCAAAGCTCCCGGTATCGCGCGCGGTGCAGGCGTCAAATAACGACACCATCATCATGGCCTTCAACATCGAAGCAATCGGCAAGGAAGATTCGGCCGTGATTGATGTCAGTCGCTTGTTCACGACGGAGGTCACGGAGTTCAGCGCGCGAACACGTTTGCGGGCTCGTGGCTTCGACGCGTCGCGCTCTTTCATCGAGAAGACAAAGTCGTTCCCGACAAACATCGAAGTGGAAGTTTCGCAAACCTACACGTCTCCGCCTGATGCGAACCCGGGTGGTGGAGGCGGTGGACCACAACCACCAACGCCGCCGAATCCATTCGCACAGGGAATGCGCGCTGGAACAAACGCGACCGTCGTCATGCACTACAGCATGGTTAAGCTCCCCGAGAAGCCGATGATGCCGCGTCTGTTTGACGAGCGCGTAGGATATTTTTCTGTTCGGAAGATGGACTACGGTGTAGACGAACACCGTGCGCCGCAACGCACCTACATCACTCGCTGGCGTCTGGAAAAGAAAGATCCGAATGCCGAACTCTCCGAGCCGGTCAAGCCGATTGTTTATTACGTGGATCCGGCGACGCCGACGAAATGGATTCCATGGATCAAGAAGGGAATTGAGGACTGGCAGCCCGCTTTTGAGGCCGCCGGCTTTAAGAATGCGATCATCGCGAAGGAAGCACCCTCAAAGACTGAAGATCCTTACTGGGATGCGGAAGATGCTCGCTACTCCGTGATTCGTTATCTGCCCTCGACAATCGAGAATGCGTCCGGACCGCACGTCAGCGATCCGCGCACCGGTGAGATTCTCGAGTCAGATATACAGTACTACCACAACGTGATGAACCTCGCGCGTGATTGGTACTTCCTCCAGGTTGGTCCACTGGATCCGCGCGCTAAAAAGCTTCCGCTGCCTGACGACCTCATGGGCCGGCTGGTCGAGTACGTTATCGCCCACGAGGTTGGTCATACGCTCGGCTTCCAGCACAACATGAAAGCAAGCGCGACTTATCCGGCTGAGAAAGTTCGTGATGCGGAATGGCTCAAGACGATGGGTCACACGCCGACGTTGATGGACTATTCGCGATTCAACTACGTGGCCCAACCAGAGGATCACATCCCGGTTGAGTTGCTCATTCCTGGAATTGGTCCTTATGACAAGTGGGCGACAATGTGGGGCTATAAACCCATTCCGGGAGCAAAAACTCCGGACGACGAAAAGAAAACACTCGATGACTGGGCGCGTTCGCAGGATGCGAAACCTTACCTGCGTTTCTCGACTGCTGATGCGAGGGGTTCGGATCCGGGTGAAAACACCGAGGCAGTTGGCGACGGTGACGCAGTTGCTTCCACCGCGCTTGGTATCAAGAACCTGAAACGCGTTGCCGATATGTTGCTTCCCGCGACAACGCACCAGGGTGAACCTTACGACGATCTCGAGGAACTCTACGGTCGTATGTTGGGACAGTGGGCCACGGAATTGAATCACGTGACCGGCATCGTGGGCGGCTTTAACTCGCAACAGAAACACGCCGGGCAGGATGGCGTTCGCTTCGTGATTGTCCCGAAGGAGCGGCAAGCAGCCGCCGTGCGGTTCCTGAACGAGAATGCGTTTGCGACACCGAGTTGGGCGGTCAAACCCGAGATTCTGCGTCGTATCGAGGCCGCCGGAGCTCTGACTCGAGTGAATCAGGCCCAGGAGCGAATTCTCAATTCGTTGTTCAACAATGCGCGTTTCGATCGACTCGTAGAGCAGGAAGCGATCGATGGTATGGCAGCGTACAAGCCCGCGGATTTTATGTATGACGTTCGCCGGGGCATTTGGAGTGAGCTTGAAGGCGCCGGTCCGATCAAAATCGACGTCTACAGGCGTAATCTGCAGAACTCGTACATCGACTTGCTCTCGAACAAGTTGAATGTGCGACCGTCAGTTACGGATGACTATCGGGCATTGATTAAAGCCGAACTTCGCGATTTGAGTGCGGCAATTGGGACTGCCAGTGCACGAGCCGGGGATCGACAAACGCGCGCGCACCTTGCAGATGCACGCGATCAGATTGCGAAGGCGCTGGATCCGAAGTTTGCCGCACCCGCGGCAGCGACACCTGCCAATCCGTTCGGGTTTGACGACGAGTTCAACTTTAACTGCTGGCCGGATTACGCTGTTCGACTTAGACCGCGAGAAGAGTATTAATCAGCCACAAAGAGGCACAAAAAGCACAAACGAGCTAGTTGAGCGTTTGTGCTTTTTTGTGTCTTTCGTCGAGAAGGTTTGTGGTGTGATCGGTGACGCTGAGTGGTATCGGATGAGTTATTGGTTCATTACCCAGGGCGCGTGGCGGCGTCACTACCTGATCGATCTGTTGCGGCTGCGTTTCAGGGCCCTGGCGAATCAAAAGACCAGCAATGATGTGACCTAGTCCGGCGGTCGCAGGTAATAGTCCCAACAGCCAGATGATCCTCACCACTGGAGCAATTTCAAACGGGACTTGATCCACGATGTTCGGCGGAAGTTTCAACACCAGTGCTGTAGACAGGAAGTACAGGAAAGTAGCCAGGCCGGCTCCGGAAAACAACGACACCACACCTTTCGTGACGTGCTGCTCACGTCGTTCTGCCGCTGTTTTCTTTTTTCTGAAATTGAGCCACTGCTGGCGGTTTTTAGTTGACTCGTCTTTGAGGGTTTTGACGATCTCTTTGACTTTTGGGATTGGGCCTTTGATATCAGTCCCGCAGGCGCGGCAATACTGTACGTTTGCTTGCGCTTCTGTACCGCAGTGTGGGCAATACATAATTGTCGAAACGTGCTGAGCCCGCTTTTAGTTCAATCTGATCCGCGCAGATCGGTTCCTGATCCGAAAAATCTGCGTTACTTACTCGTAGCTCAACGCTTCCACGGCATCCTGTCGCGCTGCTCTGAGTGCCGGATAGAGTGCCCCGATACTTCCACCTAACAATCCAACAGCCAAAGCAACGAGCACCCACCGCGGTTCAATTTCGATCATCAGATTCGTCGTTCTTGTCACGACGAGCTGTGCGAGCATCGTCAACAACACGCCCACGACCACGCCGAGGACACTCACGATGATCGCCTCCTGCTCGATTACCCACGCAATCGCAGTCTTGGACATTCCCAGCGACTTGAGAATGCCGATCTGTCGCGTGCGTTCAGTTACAGTGGTATACATCGCGAGCAATATCACGAGAATACTGATTGCCGAAGCAACGCCCACCACAACGTTAAGAAATACATTCAACGCCGGGACGCCAGTTGCATACAACTCCGGAAGATCGCGCGTGAACAACAATTGATCGTCGGGAAAGCGCTCCAGGATGCGCGCTGCGACTTCATCCTGTTTAGCGGGGTCGTCACACGCGACGAGAATTGCGGAAGCCCTGTTCTCAGCACCCACTTGTTCCTGCATCGTCTTCAATGGAATCTTAATACGCCCGCCGCCCGGCGGTTCGTAAACACCGACGATCTTGAAGGGCCGGTGAAAGAGTTGAACGGTGTCGCCGATGTTGGCCTTGCGGTTTCTCTTCCACTCCGGATCAACGATCGCTTCGTCGCCTGATTGCAGTGGCCGGCCTTCCCGCATCGTAATTCGCGCCATCTTCGCATACTGGTCGAATTCAATTCCGTCCAGCAATCGCGAACCAAAGCCCGAGTCACTGCTGTCCACCGCTTGCCCGAGTGGCGTAGTGGCGCGGACGCCCGGAATCGTTGCGAGCTCTGCAGCGTGTGAAATGTGCAGCTTGAATTGAGATCCACCGACAAGACTGATCGATCCTGAGGCACGAATCATGATCTCGGCGCCAATGTTTGATTCGCGTCGCCCACGCTCATGCAAGACGCCGTGAGCGAGACCTACAGTAAAGATGATTAGAAGTACTCCTACTCCGGTGCCAAGTACGCTGACTGCAGTGCGAGCAGGTCGATGAGCTATGTTTGAAAGTACAAGACTATCCATAAGACGTTGTAAGCGCGGGCTACGATCAAGGAGACGGCGCCATGCGTTGGGTAGCGTGCGCCATGTAAGTACGAGGAGACCAATAGATGTCCAAACAACAATCGCAGCCTTGCGCACGAGGGCTAACGCAAGACCAGCCGC
>JBKPPU010000314.1:0-74249 GCA_046733695.1 Acidobacteriota bacterium | reverse complement strand
GCTTGAACCAGATCCAACGTCCCGCCGCAAACCCGGGTATCAAGACAACCGGCTCGCCATCACCTTTAATCTCGTAGTAAAGCTCCAGACCGTTTACGGGTATTTTGGGCATAGATCATTGCCAATTGCCGACTGCCGATTGCCGATTTAGACTTGCCGACTCAAATCGGCAATTGGCAATTGGCAATTTTAGAAGTTCACCTTGAATGCAAACTGGATCACACGCGGTCCGGCGCTCGTCGCCGTGATTCTTCCAAACGTCAGAGGGACGGCGACGTTGCTGTTCGGATTCGCGAAATTGGCCCAGTTGAAAATGTTGAAAAACTCCGTGCGAAACTCGCCGCGCACTCGTTCCGTAATCGGTATGAACTTGACAACCGAGAAGTCCATGTTCTTCTGTCCCGGACCATACAGGAAATTGCGAGTAGTGTTTCCAAACGGATTGTTCGGATCAAAATTCGGATTCGTCGGCGTCCCCAGAGCAGTTCCAGACGCGACAAACGGTCTCGAAGCGACAAACGCATTCACGTTGAAGAAGCCATTCAGACGCTCCTGCGTGCTGCCGTTCGTTTCGACACTGCCGGTAAACCCGGGTGCGCGGTTTGCGCGCTGAATGATCGTGTTGCCGACGACGTCGATGATTGAAAACGGTGTTCCGGTTTGCAACGTCAGGATACCGTTCAACTGCCAGTTGTTCAGCACCCAGCGGGCCGAATTCGTCTCTGAAGTCAGTTTCGGCAAGTCGTAAACAAAACTGGTGACGAAGCGATGACGGCGATCGAAATCCGATGGACCGTAGTTCGTTTTCCAGTTGAACTGATCGCCCGGAACCGCAAACAGCTCGTTGATCGTCCCGCCCGAGTAATAGTCGTTCGACTTTCCATAAGTGTAAGCACTAAGAAATTGCAGCCCACGACTGAACCGCTTCGTAACGCTGATTTGCAGCGAGTTGTAGTCGGAGTTTGAGCTCGACTGAACCTGCTGAATGCCGCCGGCAACGTTCTTCTGCGTCGACAGCGCCGTGCCGAAGGGAGCGGTGAACACATTCGCGGCGCGATTGTAAACCGGTTGATTAAGCGTGATTACCTGCAGCAGCTTCGTGCCCTTCGAACCAACGTAGCCGACCTCGAGCAGATAGTCTTTCGCAAACTCCCACTGCACGTTTGCGTTGTACTGGTGAATGTAGGGCGTTCGCAATTCCGGATCGATGAAGATGCCGCTGATCGGCACACCAACAATCGGCGCGAGGGGCGAGAGTGGCGAAGGAACCGTCAGATTCACCGGAAACTGTCCCGGCTGCGGCACCGGGATAAACGGATCCGACATCGTTCGCAAAATGCCCGGCAGTCCGACCGCCAACGCGAGATACGGATAGTTGAGCAACTGCGTGTTCGCGTAGCGAGTCGAGAAACGGTCGTAATAGATTCCGTAACCGCCGCGTGCGACCAACGATCCGGAATTGTTCAAGCGATAAGCAAAACCGATGCGAGGTGCGAAGTTGTTCTTGTCCGTCGGGATGAGTGTGTCTTCGACTGTAGGCACACCCGCGAGTGTTCCATTACCTGCCTGCACAAATCCATTTGGTGGACCAGCAGGCGACGCAGTCGTTCCCTGACGGAATTGATCCGGAAGGAAATTGACGAGACGGCCGCGTGTGTCGACCGGATAACCATAGAAGTCGTAACGCAGGCCGAGATTCAACGTCAGACGCGAGTTGACTTTCCAGTCGTCCTGAGCAAACCCGCTCCAATCATTCACACGCAACGCGCGGTCAAACACGCCCGAGCCGATGATCGAAACGCCGTTGCCGGCCAGGAAGTTATTGAAGCTCGAAAAGATCACCTGCCCACGCGAGAACGCGTTGAAATAGAAGTTGACCTGCGAACGGCGATACTCACCGCCGAAGCGCAAACGATGATTACCCTTCACCACTGACAACGTGTCGCCGTAGGTAAACGCGTTGATGCGCGATGACTGGTCGGCGAATGGCGATGAACCGAGTGTGAACAAGCCAGTTACCGTGAAAGTCGGCATGCCGGGAAACAGGTTCTTCAAAGGCGTGTTGATGCCAAACTGCGCCGCTGTGAAAGGCTCTTCTGCGACTGACGTCACGCGCAAGCGACTGAAACCAAAGCGTGCCTGGTTAACGACGTTCGGACTGAAGACGTATGTGTCCGTGATCGCGTTGAGATCCTGAATGATATCGAGCGATCCACCTGTTCCCGGAAGCTGCGTGACGCCGTTACCGAGACCGGCGAAGTTGTAGTTGGACTGGAAGGTTGGATTACTCGCGAAGAAGTTTTTCGAGCTGATCGTGTGATTGTCGCTCAACCGCCAGTCGAAGTTTGCGTTGAACTGGTTTTCACGAAAACGAGACAAACCGGAGATTGGAGTCAAACCAGTTGCAGTTGCGGCAGATGGAATTGCAAAAGCACCACTCGGCAACTTCGCATTCAAAAGATTGACGATCACGGGATTGATCGATGCGAGCGGCAGGTTAAAAGCAGCAGCGAGACCAGCAGCCGTGCGATTGTCGTCCCGCAACTGCGGCGGAATCACCGGAAACATCAAACTGTTATTTAATGACGCGCCATTGCGTTCACGCGTTCCCTGATACGAACCAAAGAAGAACAGGCGATCGGCGATGATCGGGCCGCCGAGTGTGCCGCCAAACTGGTTGCGAACTAGGGTTGGTCGCGGACGGCCGGCCGCGTTCAAAAAGAAGTCGTTGGCATTCAGCGCGTCGTTACGCAGGAAATAGTAAGCATTTCCGTGGAACGCATTTGCGCCTGACTTGGTAATTGCTTCGACGTTGCCACCGGCGTTACGTCCCTGCGAAGCGTCGTAGAGACTTGTTTGCACGATGAATTCCTGGAGCGTATCGGTTGCGGGAACGGCGATGTTTGGCGTCGAGTTGGTGCCAATCGAGTTCGCATCGATGCCGTTGATGCGAACGTTGTTACTCGTCGTGCGCTGGCCGTTCACCGAGATTATTGCGTCGCCGCGACCGAGCTCAGTGTTGTTTGCAACTGACGAAGAAGTTCCGGGCGAAAGCGTCAGCAGTTGTTGAAAGTTCCTTGTAGGAAGCGGCAGTTGTCGAATCGTGTTTTCTTCGATCGTGCGGCCGACCTGCGAAGTTTCTTGTTGCACGAGGGGCGCTTCGGCATTGATCGTCACCATTCCCGAGACCGTCGCGGCGTCAAGACGAATTGGCAGCGTAGTGGTTTGCGTGACGTTGATGCGCACTTCATCTACCACGACGCTGCGAAAACCGCTCGCGGTTATCTCCAGCTTGTATGTGCCGGCGGGCAGAAGCGTAAACACGAAATCGCCGGAGTCGTTGGTGACGGCTTCGCGTTCCTGTGCCGTGACGAGACTCGTCAGCTTCACGCTGGCGCCCGGTACAACAGCGCCATTGGTGTCGGCAACACTGCCGCTCAACTGTCCGGTACCGCCCTGGGCAAGAGCGCTCGACAGCGCCAAAAGGATGATTAGTGAAGTGAGAACAACTCGAGTCGAGGTAAACATGATCTTCCTCCTACAGTGAAAAACACGAACGTTCGTTTTTCTTTTTGAACAAAAAATATTTCACGCAAAGTCGCTAAGTTCTCTTACTTTGCGTCTCAGGCTTTCTTTTTGCGCCTTTGCGTGGAACTCTTGTGGTTCTGCAATAACCCGCGGCAATACATCTCGGTCAACTGCGTGATGACCTGTTCGTCAGACAGTCCGAAGTGGCGGTTACCGCCAAACAACTTCTCGACCAGAAAGTAATTGAAGAACTGCATGTAGACCGCGGTGAAACCCACGGCCGGATCCACGTCGCTGTGCACTGCCCCGCAACTTTTCAACTCGGCGAATTGAGTGGCAAAGCGTCGCCGCAGATTGTGAACCAGCCCTTCAAACATCTTGCGGAAGTGACGATTCTCGAACTCGAGTACGTCGATGTACATGAGCAGCCAGAAGTCGTGGTGGTCGTTCACCATCTTCTTGATCTGCTGGCCGAACCGTCGCAGCGACTCCGGCTTCAGTGGTTCGTCGATTTCGTCAAAGATCGCACGCAGACGGCCGTCGATGGTCGTCTGGTATTTGCCGATGATGGAGCCCAGGATCTCTTCTTTAGTCCGGTAGTAGTTGTAAACATTGCCGAGCGAAGTTCCGGCCCGGCCGGCAATGTTGCGCATCGAGGTGGCGTGGAAGCCCTGCTTGATGAAGAGTTTCTTCGCTGCTTCCTCGATCCGGCCTTTGTTCTTTTCGATCGCGCTGGGACTGAGTTTGGGCATCCGCCTATAAAAACGAACGTCCGTATTTTATTTACATTTTGATTGGTGTCAAGTTGGTTTCACAGGATTACAGGATTGGCATGATGAGCAGGGATAATCCTGTTCATTCTGAAAATCCTGTAATCCTGTGAAACCAACCTCCTGATAGATGGCCCGAAAGGCAAAAGAAAATCGCGTTAGTAGGTGACGAGTTTTTTGATAACTCTGGGAGTTAACAAGGAGTTCCGATGAAGGTCAATTCCAAGTACGTTGTTTTTACTGCTATTGCACTCGCAAGCACTTACGTTCTCTATCACAATGAACGCTTTCTCGTAGATTCAAACCACCCGGCCTGGCAGCATTACGCGCCATTCAAGTGGTGGCTACTTCCCCACGGCATCTTCGGCGCCATCGTGCTTCTTTTCGCGCCGCTGCAGTTTTCCGATCGCCTGCGAAAACGCTTTACCCGAGCACACCGCATCATGGGACGACTCTACGTCGCCGGTGCGATACTGCTCGCGCCGATGGGTGCTTACATTCAATATTACCAGGAGCGCATAGGTGCGCCGCGTTCGTTCACGGTTCTAGGCGCTGTAGACGCGGCCATGTTGATGAGCGTCACGGCAATCGCATTCGTGTTCGCGTACAGACGCAAGATTGCGCTGCATCGACAATGGGCCACGCGCAGCTATGCACTTGCGTTGGTTTTTATCGCTGGTCGTTTTGTTATGGGAATCACCGGTTGGGAAACTCTTGGAGTTGAGATCGTGCAGGCAATTATTTGGTCGTGTCTGGCGCTTGCTGTTCCGCTCGCAGATCTTTCGCTCAACTGGAGAGAGCTGCGCAACGTTTCTGCAGTGCCGGTGAAGCCTGCAGCTCCACAGAGCGTGCCGGAGCACCTCCCGCGCGCGGCGTAAGACCCCAACATGGAATAGGTCCTATAAATCCTATAGGACCTATTTCCCGAGAATCGTAAATGGCGGCCGGCGAATCTTCTCCGCACACGAAACATCCAAGCCTTCAGTCGTTCCTTTATCAATGAAATCCGCCACGAGGTTCTCGATACAGTCGTAGCTGTTGTGCGTCGCTTTAGGAACAAGCACCAGCCGGCTGTGCGAGAGCGTCTTCGCTACATTCTGCGCTAACCACGGCGGCGTCACTGGATCCAATTCGCCCGATACCAGCAACACCGGTACATCACTCTTCACTGGATCGAGAAAACTGGCGGCGACTTTCGCCTGCGGCCATTCAGTGCATGCTTTCATCGTTACCCGCACGCGAGCGTCTCCATAGAAACTGTTCGCGCTCGTTGTCTTGATGTCCTCGTCGGTAATAAACGGCGTGTCTTCGGCACAAATCACAGAGAGTTGCATGCCGCGTGAAATCTTTGCGTCTATCTGCGACACAACCTGAAAAGCTGTGCCCATCAAACCACTCAGATCGCCGTTAGCGCCGAGGTGAATCAGCGCCGGCAAAGCGGCCGCAGCATTTGGGACGTAGAGCATGTGACGGATCGCATCGACAAACGCGTCGCGCGTCACACTCACCTTCTGGGTAGCGCGCGTGTAGACATTGGGAACATCGACCTCGACCGGTCCATTGTCGAACCGTGCGAGGACTTTTTTCAAATCACCTTCAACATCCGGATATGCAGTCTTGCACGCCTGATCTGCCGCACAATCAGCGAACATTTTGTTGACTGCATCCTGCACACCTTTTGCGAACGAGAGCGGAATCTTTGCGGCCGGTGGAGCGACGCCAAAGATCGCTACGGAACGCACGTGATCGCCGTGTTGTCGCAGATACACAAGAGAAGTCGTCGAGCCATAAGAACCGCCGTAAACGTTGATCTTGTCGTAGCCGAGCGCTGCCCTCACCTCGTCGAGATCGTCCATCGCGATCGCGCTGGTATACAGTTTGAGATCCGCAACCTTCTCGAGTTCCGCACGGCACGCGCGAACTTTCTCAATCGGAAACTGCTCGCCGAAGTAGCCACGCATGTCTTCTTTAGTTCCGAATGGAGCACAGTTCAAAGGATTCGATTCGCCCGTACCTCTTTGATCGACGAGCACCACGTCGCGATTACGGCGCAAGCCCTCCATGAACGTTGCTTCCGCATAACCACTGGCCCCTGCTCCCGGACCGCCCGCCAGATAGAAAACCGGATCAGGCGCGGGCTTCGAACTCCTCGCGGGAAGCAGAATGATATTTAGCGGAATGCGACGGCCCGTTTTTGCCGCACGATTCTCAAAGACTTCATACTTCACACAGAGCGCATCACTCGTGAGTGTCGGGCTATTACACGGCTTCATCTGCACGCTGCCACGTTTTACCGCTGCACTCGAAAGCACCGCTCCCTGTTTCCGAAAGATCAGAGGGAGGGACGTTCCTGCCTGAGTAAACGTGCCGACAATCTCCGAACCGCTCGCATTGAGCGTGCCTTCGTACTTGATCTGCAGCCTCGTCATCTCAAAGCGAAGCACGTTGTTCTGCAACGTAATGGAATTCACTTCAAGATCTGAAGCGCCCTGGTCGGGACTATCCATCACAGCCTGAAGCTGGCCGTTTGGTCCATCGGTGATCTTCAAAATCAACCGGAGCTTTACGTCACCAATCTTCAAGACGCTGTCCCAGTTCCCCGAGACCTGTTTCGAATCCTGGTTGGGACTGAAAATTCCCAAACCGCTTAGAAGAAGACAAAGGATGAAAGTTGTAGTATTGATTCTCATTTTTTTGACATTACGGACTTACTTGGACCGGGTCAGTACCACCTCGCGATAGCGGGTGGGTGCCGCGCAGCGTTTTTCGAATGGAGCCTACGGCGTACCCACCCGCTACCGCGTGGTGGTTCTGACCCGGTCCAAGCACGGTCGTGAGTTCTAAGGTGAAGTGCATTATGGAGCGATTCTGATCGTCCCGATGTTGCTGACGCGCCCGTGCGCGCGGATCGTGACCGTGCAAGTGCCGGGGGGCAGAGTGCCCGGTAGTTTTACCATGACCTGTGTGAAATCGAACCCCGGTACGGAACGTACATCGTCCGCCTGGACGTCGACCTGCTGATTGTTACTGCCGATAAAGCGCACAACCACCGCAGTCGAAGCCTCACCTGGATTCAGTTGCAGATTGCTTGCGAGGAAAATCACTCGATTGCGACGATCGATTCTATCAGGAGTTATAAAGTCTGGGATGGTAAGGGTCAACGGATCTCTTAGGAAGAGTTCCGACAACACCACCGCCTGACTAACAACGGGACCTGACTCTTCAAGAATCAATCCCAACACATCGTCGTTGTTAATCCTGCCCACACCCGAGCCAAACCCAAGACTCGCGTTTGAAGGATTCGACAAAACAACGAAGAAGAATTCATTCGCTTCGGCACTTGTATCGCCACAAACCTTGACGGTAACTGTTGCGGTTACAGTGCCCGGTTGAAATGTAATCGTGCCCGACTTCGATTCGAAGTCCACGCCCGTGTTACCACATGCAACACCGCCACTAGCCGTTCCATTCGAGGTTGCATAGTTAACGCCGACGGATTGACTGGTTGCCGCGGAAAGAATGACATTGAATACTGCTTCAGTCGATGTGCCGGTATTCCCTTCTACAACCGGCGCCGCATCAAAGATTGCTATAAACGGAACCGTACCGTGATCTTGAATAGTAACAGGCTGAACACTCGGAGCACCGAGCACCTCAAGACTTGAACCATTATGCAAGGCGACCGTGAAGGTTTCATCGGTCTCCGTTACGCCGTCGTCGGAAATCGGGATCTGGATTGTCTTGCTCGTCTCACCGCTGCTGAAATTCAACGTGCCCGTGGCTGCAGTGTAGTCCTGACCCGCAGTCGCAGTGCCATTCTCAGTTGCATAATCGACGGACAAATTGCCGTTTGTGCCACCCTGTCGCACAACGGTGATGTTGGCCACTCCGATGCCCTCAATTACCGCGAACGAGGCAGCGCTAAACTGCAAGCTTCCCGTTGCGCCACTACCGTCAGCCGTTGCGGAGAACTCAGACGTGTTGCCGGCAGAATTCGTCGCGGTTGCCGTGATTATTCTGCCCGCAGCCAGAGACATCGGGAACGTCACATTGATGCTCGCGTTGCCGTTAGCGTCTGTGTTTACAGAAGTGGTGTTGAAGAAGAGCGCGCCTTCACCGTTGCCCGACGGATCAAGAGCCGCACTCGAATAGAAATCGATTTGGAACGTCTGGTTCGGAGTCGAATTCAAACTTCCCTGGATCGTCGTATTACCTCCTCCCGTTGTAACCGACGTCAGCACCGGGAAGTTCTGTAGCGTGTTTGCCCCAGTATCCAGATCATTCGGATCGTTTGGAGTCACGCCGTTTTCTGTTTGAGGAAATACCGGTGGGCCGAGGTCGATTCCAAGCCCGGCATTTGAAAAAATCGAATTCCCACGAATCGAGTTACTCGTACCGGAGTTGATCAGTATTCCCGGACCATTATTGAACGCGATCTTGTTGGCAGCCCCGGCTTCTGTTCCGCCGATTATGTTGCTGGATGAATCGACGATGATTCCTCGCGTCGTGTTTGGGATGGCTCCGGTGCCTGCAGCGTTCAGCCCGATCAGATTTCCCTGAACTGTGGTTCCCTGGATCGGATTGGCAGTGACGTCGCCGAGGTCGATGCCGATGCTATGGCCTGAGATTACATTTCCTGCCCCCGCGACTGTTCCTCCGATCAAGTGATTGCCGTTTCTCGATACATTGATGCCGATGAGTGGACTGCCGAGAGCGCGAGTGCCCGTCACGTCAGTGCCGATATAGTTACCTTGTACAGTAACGTTCGCACCAAACGCATCACCAATGGAAACATTTCCTGACCCGAAGCTGGTAGCATTTGCTGAAATCACGTTGCGCGCTTCCGGAGTGGTGCCACCAATCAACGTACTGTCATCCGCGAACACTCCCGTGCCGCCATTACCCATCGCGACAGTGCCCGTGATATCGGTGCCGATGTAATTGCCCTGCAGTTTGCTTCCCGGTCCGCTGATCATAATACCGACCGATCCATTCGCTGAGATGACGTTTCTGGCGCCGGGCACCACCCCACCGACGAGGTTGTTTGCGCCGCGGATATCGATACCGAGTGACGAGTTAGGCAGCGCTACTGTGCCGGTGACGTCAGTGCCGATCAAATTACCCTGGACGGTGTTGTTGGGCGCGCTGATCGCGATTGCGCGTTGATTGCCGGAAATCAAATTACCGGCTCCGGCCGCAGTGCCACCGATCAAGTTGTTTATGAACTGCGAGCTCTGGATTTGCACGCCGACGACGTTTAGCACGGCCGACGTACCGGCAGCATTCGTGCCGATGAAGTTCCCCTGGATAACGTTGTTGGCGCCGCTCAAATCAATCCCGCTTCCTCCATTGCCTGAAATCACGTTGCGGGCTGCGGCGGTGGTGCCTCCAATTAGATTGTTAGCCGAATTGGCTACCAGGATTCCTGCGAAATTTTTTCGTGCGAGAGTTCCGGTCGCATCAATGCCGATGTAGTTCGCCTGGATTATGTTGTTATCGCAGTTCCGCAGCGCAATACCCCAATCATTGAAGCCACCGATTGCGAGTCCTCGCACGGTACTGCCGCCGGCCGTGATGGTGATTCCACTGCCATCGACTAACGCGCCATTGAGCTCAATGAGTGGCGAGCCCGCATATCCCGGTTGCGTAGTCGCGTCGATGATGACGGTTTCCGTTATATCGGGCAGGGACGTTAACAGATTGATCGTCTTCACTCCCGGTCCGGGAATGTTGAAGACGATCTTGTCTGTTCCGGGCGATGAGTTCGCATTGGTAATTGCCTCGCGCAACGATCCGGTGCCGTGATTGTTCGCGTTCGTAACAACGAAATCCTGCCGGTTGGCGGTGAAGTTAGCTGTTTGTGGACCGCTCAGAGGGTTGAAAGTTTGGCTGGGTGGAGCAAACGTATAACCGAGAATCGAAGGCGTCACTGTGTAGTTGCCGCCCACGATGAGCTCGAATGAATAGTTACCGCTGTTGTCGGTAGTTCGCAGTCCTGACTGCGATCCGCTTAGCGTGACAGTCACTCCTGACAAGCCGGCGCCGTTGTCAGTCACTTGCCCGCTAATCGTATAAAACGGCGCGTCAGAAGTGTTGGCACTAAAGTCGAGATTGTGATCGCTGATCAGGTTATTAAACGTTTGACTCGGCGGCGCCATCGTGAAGTGAGCCTTCGATGCACTGACCGTGAAATTTCCGCCTTCGCGCAAACGTGAAAACTCGTATGAGCCATCGCTTTCGGTGAAGACCGAAGTAAGCGACGACCCGTCATTCAAAACAACCTCCGCACCGTAGGAAGGGGTAACGCCGTTTTCGAGAACGTGACCGCTGATAATGTACGACGACGAAAGCTTCGAAATGAATGAATCCGTAAAGCCGCCATTGAAAGGTTGAAATGCATTCGGAGTGGTTGGGAAACCAGCGCGGCCTACACCGGTAATGTATGCATCACCAGCCGCATCGACTGCTATTCCAAACGCTGCGCCGGTTGAACTCAAGTACTCGGAGCTGGGCGGCTGGCCCATAAGTGTCGAATAGATAAACGCCGTACCAGTCGAATTGATCTTGGTGACAAACGCATCCGTTTGACTGGCTGCTCCTGTCCCTAAATATAGAGTTGACGGCCTGAAACGATCGACAGCAAGCGCGTAAACATACGGCAAGGGCAGGCCTTTAATGGTGACCCAGGTTTGCCCACCATCGATACTCTTCCAGAGACCGTTATTTTGAACGAGGAAATAAAGAGTCGAGGCGTTTACCGGATCGAAGACGATTTGTCCGTTCTGATTCTGCAGGTTGGTCCAGTTGTTACCGTTGTCGGTGCTCTTAAACAGACCGCCAGCGAGAGTCGAGGTGTATACCAGTCCGGGTGTGATTGGGCTGACACCTACAAACACCGCCGAACCCGTGTCCTGAAACCCAATCGGTTCCCACGTTGCCCCCGAATCGACACTTCTGAAGACACCACCATTGCTGTGCTGTACAGCTGCAAAGAGTCTCGTATGGTTGTGTGGATCTATAGCTATTGAAGCGACAAAATGATTTGGGCCTGGTCCACTCGGCGTCCAGTTATCAGCTCCATCAGTAGTCTTGTAAAGCGGGCCGCCCAGCGCGCCCGCATAAAGGACAGCCGGTGTAACAGGGTCGATCGCCAGGCAGCGGAGAGCGCCGTTAACCATTCCTGTACGGCGTAAAGTCCAGCTATCACCTCCGTTCGTACTCTTGTAGACTCCGCTATCAAAACTCGTATCGTCGGTAGCCGCATAAAGGGTTGACGGCGTTGATGGATCGATTACGAGCGCTGTAACTTGCCGGCTATTCAGACCGTTGTTTATTGCCGTCCACGTTCTGCCGGCGTTTGTGGTCTTATAGACGCCGTTTGCAGTTCCCGCGTAAATGATCGACGTTTGTGTTGGGTGAAGCGCAATCGCGACGACCGCACCACCCGTCAAACCATAGTTATCGTTGCTCCAGTTCCCTGCTCCATTCAAACTCTTGAACAGTGGACTTCTGGTACGCAGCGCGCCGGGTAAAATCGGAAAGACTGACGAGGTCGTTGATCCTGTAACGTAGGCATTGCCTGCTGCGTCAACAGCGATCCCTCGACCAATATCCTCATTTCCACCGCCAAGAAGCGTCGAATAGATCAGAGCCGAACCCTGCGGATTAAACTTTGTGACAAATGCACCCCCTAAAGTTGAGCTCTGAAGCGGATTGACCGTGGGGAAGTTAGTGGAACTTGACGAGCCGGTGACGTAAGCGTTTCCAGTGGAATCGGCAGCAATTCCCCGACCGACATCAGTGCCGTTGCCTCCAAGATAAGTTGAGTAGATCGCTGCACCGCCATTGGTGAGTTTCGTAACGAATGCGTCTCCCGAGGTGCTTGCCGTTGTCTGAAAGGCGCTCGCGATAAAGAAATCAGTCGACGATGTACTTCCGGTTATATAGACATTGCCGGAAGGATCCAACGCGACACTGTTCGCGCCGTCGCAGTTGCTGCCACCGAGATAGGTCGAGAAAGAAAACGACGAAGTTCCGGGATTGATCTTTGTAACGAATGCATTTGTGCATTGTTCCCCCGCACTGGGAACCGCCTGAATTGCATTTACGGTGGGAAAGTTCGTCGACAGGGTTTGGCCCACAACAAAAATGTTTCCGTTGCTGTCGACTGCAATGCCGTTTCCAGTTTCGGTAGAACTTCCACCGAGGTAAGTCGAAAAGATCAAACCGGAACCCGTTGAATTTAACTTAGCAACAAACGCATCATCGGTGCTCGATCCGGTTGTGCCTGCGTAAAGGACGGCAGCGTTGGACGGATCTGCCACCAGTGTCGGAACATTTGACCGCCAGAGGCCGGTGTTCGTGCTGGTCCAACTAGCCCCGCCGTTTGTGGTCTTAATCACTCCACCGCCAATCGTGGCAGCGTAGAACGTGTCGGCGGCGGTGCGGTCGGCGACAATTGCATTGATCTGAAATGTCGAGACACCGTTAGTTAGCTGTGTCCACGACGTCCCGCCGTTCGTGCTCTTGTTAATACTGCCACCGAAACCTGTAAAACTACCGGTACCATGGCCGGTGTAAATCGTTGATGTATTAAACGGATCGATCGCGATGGCAGTGATGGAGTTCGGATTTGAACCACCCAGACCATTATTCATCGCGGTCCAATTCCCGCCGCCGTTAGTAGTTTTAAATAAACCCTGATTGAATGAGCCCGCGTAAATCGTGGCGGTGTTTGTCGGATCGATCGCCAGTACGCGCACGGCTGGAATGAATGGCAGTGGGAAGTTATTGAGCGCGGTCCAGCTAGTTCCGCTGTCGGTACTTCTGAACACGCCATTGCCTGCGCCAACATACATCGTCGAGGGAGTTACGGGATCAAACACGATGGACGATACGGTGGCGTTGTTGAGGGGAATATTGACGTTCGTCCAACTGTCACCGCCATTGGTTGACTTGCGCAGTCCGCCGCTCTGGCTTCCGACGTAGACGACTTGAGAATTCGTTGGATCAACGGCAATGGATGCGGAAAAAAGCGATCCGCTGATACCGGTTGTAGATGTCTTTGTCCAGGTCGCGCCCGCATCCGTGCTGCGGTACGGGCCGCTGAAGGTTCCGGCGTAGATCGTGTTTGGGGAGTTAGGCGCAATCGCGAGGATTGTTATTTCGCCTGTCAGGTCGTTTCGATTGTTCCAGTTTGCGGCCGAATCCGTCGTCTTAAAAAAATTCCCGCTCGTCTTTAAGCCGTTAACGACCGGGAAGTCGTTTGCAGATGTGAAACCGGTGACGTAAGCATGCCCGCCTGCGTCCACCGCAATGGCGGTGCCGTTTGTTCCGCCGCTTGCGTTCAGATAAGTTGAGTAAACAAGGCTACTGCCGGTCGGATCGAGCTTGCTTACAAATGCGCCGCCGGATTGAGAAGTAGTCCTGAATGCGCCTGCTGTGGTTGGAAAACCGAACCCGCTAGTCGTTCCAATCACGTAACTACTTCCCTGCGAATCGACTGCGATCCCAACAGACTGTTCGTTGCTGCCGCCGCCCAGGAAAGTTGAATACGACAGAACCGGATCGATGATCAGCGGCTTGCCCGAATCAAACGAACGCACCCGGAACCTGATTTCGTTACCCTTGATTACGTACTCGCCCTTGACCTCGTCACGTTTACCTTCTGCAAGTTGATAAAGCAGAGGCTTGTGCAACCGCACATCGCCCTGGGACACGCTGAGAAGTAGATCACCGTTCTCATCCAGACGGATCTTGTCTGCGCCTTCAACGACAAATCTGATCGCTTTTGGATCGGCGCCCGGAGCAACCGCGAAGTCATACTCGAGTTCGCCCTGGTTCCCGTAGTAAACCATGTCGATGCCTGGATAGACGTCTTTGAAGTTGACTCGTGCATAAGTCGGAAGGTTGCGGAGCCAGTGTTCGGGATCGTTTCCGTTGAAGTAGTTCACTTTGCCGGGCAGGTCGTCCTGATCTTCCGCGCGGGGAACTGTGTTGGCGCCGAGCATTTTCAGACGAAGCACTGAGCCTTCACGCACGTTTGAGTCGGGCTCATGAGGCTTTTGCAGCTTCAGGACGGCTTCATTTCCGGTGAGAAAGAGCTGGTAGCCGAGACCGCGTGAAAGGTATTTGACCGGCGCAGCGGTTTGCCCCTTGTTGAGCTCAAAACTCATCGGCAACTTGCTGAGGCGTTCGGAAATTTTGGCTTTCGACTCGGCAGAGGGAGCGTTTTCAGGTTCGTCACCATGGGCGGTGACAAAAATCACACCGGCGAAGATCGTGGCCAGACAAACGATTACGACTACCAGCAGAGCTCGACTGAGACGCGGCAGGGGGGTTTTTAAAATCATTTTTTGATGCAGAACGGTCGAACCTTCGGTCAGAAGTGCACAGGGAGAAGAGCACTCGAGCCGAAAGACAGTTGTAACCTACAGAGTTGAGAAATTAGCAAAGCGCCAAAGCTGGCTGGAAATTGCTGCCATGGGCTGACGTCCGGCGCTTGCTTCGAGACGGGTGTTATTTTGGGTTTAACGGCGTGAGATGTCAATCAGCGGCCGTTTTGTCTTAAGAACTTCTTCTCTGTGCAACTCTGCACAGAGAAATTGACAGGTGTTGGTGAGCGGGAGTATGGTAGGCACCTAATGTTGTCCGCCACGTCCAATCAGATCTGCGCTTGTATCTGTTGTTGTATGCCGACGATGGAGCGGACTGACGTGTATGTGACGTAGATTCATAGCAATCATTAGCATTCACCAGGGCCGCTCATTTCGAGCGGCCCTTTTTTTGTCTTTGGAGAAGTGACCATGAATACCGATCGATTATCAAACATTCACAGAAACAGCGATTCGGCGCTAGAGCTATTTACGAACATTCCACGCCACCGTTTGATCAATCTCAACACCCCGATTGAACGACTCGACCGCTTACGGCAGGCCGTTCCCGGAGCCCCACAACTCTGGATAAAGCGAGACGACCTGACGGGTTATCTTGGCGGGGGCAACAAGCTGCGTAAGCTCGAGTATGTGATGGCTGACGCGCTCGCCCACGGAGCTACCACCATTCTCACCACCGGCTCGATCACTTCTAACCTCGCGCGAACGACGGCGCTGGTTGCCAGACGTTTTGGTCTGAAGTGTGAACTGATTCTGAGCGGTGGCGACCCACAAGCAGCGCGTGCAAACTGGCGCATCGCCGAACAACTCGAGGTGAAACTGCATCGCGTTACATCAAGCAACCAGCGCGCGTCACGAATGCAGGAAGTCGCGCGCGAGTTGGAGGAACGCGGCGAGCGCGTCTATCAGATCCCCCTGGGAGCGTCGAACGAGATCGGATCGTTTGGAATGGTCGCCGCATTCGAAGAGCTGGGCATTCAACAACTCGAACTCGGGTTGCAGTTTGATGCGATCGTCTTCGCAACTTCGTCCGGCGGAACACAGGCAGGACTGGAGGTCGGCAAGCGATTGTTCAACTATCGCGAGCTACGCGTGTTGGGAGTGAGCGCCGACGATCCATTTGACGTGATCAAAGAAAATATCTTCAAGGCAGTTGGACCAATGCTTTCCGCGTTAGGTAAGTCCGAAGCGCCCACGTGGAGCGACATACATGTCGATGACGGTTATGTTGGCGACGGTTATGCCGTGCCGACACGGGAGTCTAAAGAAGCAGCTCGGCTCTTTGCAGAGACTGAGGGAATCCTTCTTGATCCTGTTTACACCAGTAAAGCCGCCGCAGGCTTGCTAGCGTACTGCCGCGCGCGAAAATTCAAAGAGACTGACAGGGTTCTCTTCTGGCATACTGGAGGTGTGCTAACGCTCTTGTGATCCAAACTTTAATAATTCCGTAAAATCTGCGTGAAAATATCACTCGCGCTCGTCGCGTTGTTCGTATGTTTCAGTTCAGCTTTTGCCGACACATCGGATGAGCTTCGCTCGCCAGACAGTCGAATTGTGGTGACGGTTCGCGTCGGCGATCGCATCAATTATGACGTTCGAGTCAATGGCAATCTGGTGCTGCAAGACTCAACGCTGTCTCTCGATGTAGATCATCAGAAGCTCGGCCACGACGGGAAGTTTGAAGCAGCGAAGAAGGACTCGATCCATCGTGTGATCGAGCCGCCGGTCAAGCTGAAGTTTGCGAAGATTTCCGAACGTTACAATGAGCTGAAACTCTCGTTCACGGGCTTCGCCGTCACTTTCCGCGCTTACGATGAAGGTGTTGCTTATCGCTTCGAAACCTCACTGCCGCAACCCGAAGTGAAAGTATACGGCGAAGAAGCGATTTTTAAGTTCGCCGGAAACTACAACGTCTACTACCCGAAAGAAGACAGTTTCTTTTCACACAACGAACGCGAGTTTATTCAACTGCCCCTCGATAAGATCGGAGAAAAATCTATCGCCAGTTTGCCCGCGGTTGTTGTTGCGCCCGATCGCGTCAAGCTTGCGATAGCGGAGTCGGATGTTGACGATTATCCGGGCCTCTGGCTGCACGGCAATTCAAATAACAGTCTCACGGCGACGTTTCCGCCTGTGCCGCTCAAGGAAACAGTGCCTGATCCAAAACATGATCGCGATATCAAGGTCACAGAAGCCGCGGATTACATCGCGGTGACGAAAGGTACGCGCACGTTTCCCTGGCGGATCATCGGTGTCGCACCGACCGATGCCGACTTGATTACAAATTCGATGGTCTATCTCCTCGCCAAACCGTCCGAAGTGAGCGACACATCATGGATTAAACCCGGCAAAGTTCCCTGGGATTGGTACAACGCACTTAACATCTACGGTGTCGATTTCAAATCGGGCATCAACACGCAGACGTACAAGTACTACATCGATTTCGCGTCGAAGTATGGAATTGAGTACATCATCATCGATGAAGGTTGGTACAACCTCGGCAACGTGCTTGATGTAGTGCCGGCGATGAACATCGACGAGCTTGTTGCTTATGGAAAGCAGAAGAACGTCGGTGTCATTCTCTGGATGGTTTGGAAAACACTCGACGATCAACTCCTGCCGGCGATGGAACAGTTTGAAAGGTGGGGTGTGAAGGGACTCAAAGTCGACTTCATGCAGCGCGACGATCAGAGGGTGATCAACTTCTATCACAGGATTTGCAGAGAAGCGGCAAAGCGAAAGATGATCGTTGACTTTCATGGCGCAATCAGACCCGCGACAATGGTTCGCACCTGGCCCAACCTCATCAACACTGAAGGTGTGCGCGGGCTCGAGTGGAATAAGTGGAGCAAGCTGACGACGCCCGAGCACAACGTGACGTTGCCTTTTACGAGAATGTTTCTTGGGCCGTTGGACTACACGCCGGGCGCGATGGTGAACAGCGGAGCGGAGAGAAACTTCGCGGCGATTTTTGAGCGGCCGATGAGTCTCGGTACGCGTTGTCATCAATTGGCGATGTATGTGGTTTTTGAGGCGCCCTTGCAGATGCTTGCCGACACTCCGTCGCATTACTTGAAAGAGCCCGAGGTGATGGAGTTTCTCGGGCCCGTGCCGACTGTTTGGGATGAGACGAAGGTGTTGGCTGCTGAGATGGGTGATTACGTCGTCATCGCGAGGAGGAATGGGCGCGATTGGTACATCGGCGCGATGACTGATTGGACACCGCGTGATGTCGAGCTCGATCTATCGTTCCTGCCCGCTGGGAGTTTCCGAATGACTTCATTCGCCGATGGAGCAAACGCGGATCGTTCCGGGAGCGACTACAAGAAGACGGAGCAAGGCGTCGACAGCACCTCGAAACTCAAAATTCACCTGATGAGCGGCGGCGGCTTCGCCGCGCGTCTCACGCCAGCCATCCGTTAACAATCCGTGTAATTCGCGTCTAAAGATTGGTTCGGCGTTCGTTCTCCTCGGAGTAGCGGGCGCCCTGGACTGTGATCTTCGAGGCGGCGAGCTCAATCTCGCGGAGATCATCCGCAGTCAACTCAACATCAGCGGCGCCGAGGTTCTCATCCAACCGCTCGAGCACACGCGTTCCGGGTATCGGCACGATCCATGGCTTCTGCGCCAACAACCACGCGAGCGCGATCTGAGCCGGTGTCGCGTTCTTCCGCTCCGCAATCTCACGCAGCAGATCAACTACAGCCTGATTCGCTTTTCGCGCATCCGCCGTAAACCGCGGCACCGTATTCCGAAAGTCTTTCGCATCGAAACTCGTATTCTCATCAATCTTGCCCGTGAGAAACCCCCGGCCCAACGGACTGAACGGAACAAACCCGATTCCGAGCTCTTCGAGCACAGGCAACGCCTCTTCTTCCGGCCGTCGCCACCACAACGAATACTCACTCTGCAACGCCGCCACCGGCTGCACCGCGTGCGCGCGCCGGATCGTCTGCACACCCGCTTCGGAAAGTCCGAAGTGCTTCACCTTACCTTCCTGAATCAACTCCTTCACCGCTCCCGCCACGTCTTCGATCGGCACTTCAGTATCGACGCGGTGTTGATACAACAGATCTATGGTGTCGATCTGGAGTCGCTTCAATGATGCTTCGACAACCTCTCGAATATGTTCCGGGCGGCTATCGACACCAATCTGCTCACCCTTTGGACCAATCTTGAAACCAAACTTCGTGGCAATCACAACCTGGTCACGCAACGGAGCAAGCGCTTCGCCGACCAGTTCTTCATTCTTGAATGGTCCATAAACTTCCGCCGTATCGAAGAACGTCACGCCGCGCTCAACAGCCTTTCGCAGCAGCGCGATCATCTCCTGTCTGTCTCCGGCAGGTCCGTAGCCGTAACTCATCCCCATACACCCGAGCCCAAGAGCTGAAACTTCCAGCCCGCTATTTCCCAGTTTGCGCTTTTTCATTGTTTCTCCTTAATAGACTCATTCTACCTACTTGGACCGGGTCAGAACCACCACGCGGTAGCGGGGGGGTGCCGCGCAGCGTTTTTCGATGGAGCCTACGGCGTACCCACCCGCTACCGCGAGGTGGTTCTGACGTTATCAAGTAGGGCGCTCCGGTTCGCTTGCGGATTACCACGGGGTGACGTACAAATTCACGAGTGGCTGAACTATCCCCCGGAGCTACGCTTGCCCGTTATCGCATCATCGCCAAGATCGGGGCGGGTGGAATGGGTGAGGTGTACCAAGCGCAGGACACCGAGCTAGGCCGCCCGGTGGCTCTGAAATTTCTCTCGAGCGACGTCGCCCAGCATCCAAATCGCCTGAAACGCTTCATTTTTGAAGCAAAAGCCGCCTCCGCCCTCAATCATCCAAACATCCTGACTGTCTATGAAATCGGTCGCGCAGGCGAAGATACTTTCATCGCAACCGAGTTCGTCGAGGGCGTCACACTGCGACGGCACATGCGTTTACAGCGCCTGAAGCTGATCGAAGTGCTCGACATCGGGATTCAAATTGCTTCCGCCCTTGTTTCCGCGCACGCCGCCGGCATTGTTCATCGCGACATCAAGCCTGAGAACATCATGGTGCGCAAAGACGGCATCGTGAAGCTCCTCGACTTCGGCCTCGCGAAGCTCACCGAACGACAGGAATCCGGTCTCGAAGCGACGACGATGGCTCTCGTCAATACGGAACCTGGCTCAGTGCTCGGAACTGCCACTTACATGTCGCCGGAGCAGGCCGCGGGTCGCGAAGTTGATGCGCGTTCGGACATCTGGAGTCTCGGTGTTGTGCTTTACGAAATGGTCGCGGCGCATCCGCCATTCGAGGGCGCGTCGAAGAGTCACATCATCGTCGCGATCATGGACCACGATCCCGTACCGATAACTCAGTTCGCGCCTGAGGTACCCGACGCGCTCGAATGGATCATTGCCGAAGCACTCACAAAGGATCCGGACGAACGCTGCCAAACTGCCAAGGAAATGCTTAGCAAGTTGAAACGATTGAAGCAACGCGCTGAGGCCGGTGTGCTACCGACGTCGCCGTCTGAGTTTGATCGTTCAATCTCTCCCTCATTTGTGCCGTCGGCAATTCTACCTCCCGAAGGAGCGCCAACGGTGAATGACACCATGAGGTCGACGGCAGGAAACATCACTGCCACACAAGCGCTCTCCAATAGCGCAACAAGCCTCCCTCGCCTCCGCCAAACAATCCAAATTGTAACGATCGTGCTCGGTCTGATTGTTGTTGCTGCCGGCGGATTCGGACTCTACAAACTCTACACTCGACCGGAAGAGTTTGGTCCCGGAAGGATGACTGCACTAACGACCGGCGGAAAGATCAACGACGAAGATATCAACGGGCAGGTTTCGATCTCGCCGGATGGGAAGTACGTAGTTTGTGCTGCGAACGATGCCAAACAGCAAGCCAGCCTATGGCTCAGACAAATTTCAACGAACAGCTTGGTGAGGATCGTTCCACCGGAAACCGGCGGTTATCTCGCAACGACATTCTCACCCGACGGCGAACTGGTTTACTACGTCGCCACACTCGAAAGAAACAATTTCGTACCGACGCTATATCGCGTTCCTGTTCTCGGCGGCCCTCCCGCAAAAGTGCTCGATCGAGTTTTCAGTGCTATTGCGTTCTCTCGTGACGGCAAGCAGTTCGCATTTGTTCGGAAGAACCAGGACGACATGGCATTGATCGTGGCAAACACTGACGGCACTGGAGACGCGAGAAACATCGCAGTGGTAAAGCAGCCGAATGGCTTCTCTACTTCGGGACCATCATGGTCACCTGACGGAAAGCGGATCGCTTCGGGCATGTTCAATGCCGCGGGCGGTGGGTATTCAACGGTTGTCGAAGTTCCGGTGGAAGGTGGCGAGCCACGGCCGATCGGTTCAGAAAAATGGGCTAGTGTCGGCAGGCTGCTGTGGCTTCAGGATAACAGCGGTTTGATCATGACTGCTCAGCCTGAGGCTTCGTCAATCGGCACGCAGGTTTGGTTTCTTCCGTACAGCGGCGGTACCGCGCATAGAATCACAAACGACTTGAATGGTTATGGTGAAGTTAGTCTTGGGCTGACGGCCGATTCGGGCACGGTGGCAACGATCCAACAAGTCAACACCAGCAGCATCTGGATCACCTCTCCCGGTGAAGATGAAAGTCGCGCACACCAGGTTGTTAAGACAAATCTTCCTGAGACGGTCGCATGGACTCCCGATGGACGGATCGTTTACGCGAGTCGCACCGGGGAGAACTGGGATCTCTGGATCGCCAATAACACCGGCTCGGAAAGCAAACAACTAACTGCCGACGCTTTCATCGATCACCAGCCAACAGTTTCTGCCGATGGTCGTTACATAGTTTTTCAGTCGAATAGATCAGGCGCGCGTAATATTTGGCGAATCGATGCTGATGGTAACAACCCCAAACAATTAACGCAGGATAATTCTGTCGATGCGAATCCGGTTATTTCTCCTGATGGGAAGTTTGTAGTTTTCATGTCACTGCGTTCCGGCACATGGACCACGTGGAAGGTCGCGATTGACGGCGGCGCACCCGTGCAGCTAACGGATCGCAGTTCCGAATTCCCATCGATTTCACCGGACGGCAAATGGATCTCTTATTTCTACACCGACGAAAAAGCGAACAATCAACCGAAGCTGGCAATTATCAGTTTCGACGGCGGCGCGCCGGTAAAGACGATCGATCTCCCGCGTTCAGTGCAACCGATCGCATTTGCATGGATGCCTGATGGCCAGTCGATCGCATTCCTCGACAACACTTCAGGAATTCTGAATGTTTGGAGTCAACCGGTTGACGGCGGCACGCCAAAGCAGTTAACTAATTACAAATCGGAATTCGTAACCAGTTTTGCCATCTCCCGCGACGGAAAAATCGCAACATACCGCTGGTCGGCGACGAGAGACATCGTGCTGATCAAGGATTTCAAGTAGAACCCCCCATCCACAGATCAGTCTGTGGATTCTCCCAAGGAGGCCCAGTTATGCAGCAAAAAGAATGGACCATCATGATTTACATGGCGGGTGATAATAATCTCGCCGTCGACATGGCGTACGCCATGGAACAAATCAAGAGCGTCGCGGACGCGGGCGAGAACACTCCCAACCTCTTTGTTTACTACGATGGCAACTCACCTGCCATTCCGACGCTGTACTGCGACTTCTCAGAACCGGGCAATCCGCGCTATGTGCGCTCTTACAAAGTAGAAGACAAACTCCATCCGGTTACGCCGAAACACAATGAGAATGCCGCTGACATGCGGTCCATCCTCAATTTTATCGACTGGTGCGTAAACAAGGTGGAGGTCGAACACAATGGACGCGTCACGAGGGGTCGTCGTGCAGATAAGTATGCGCTGATCTTCTCAGGTCATTCGCTCGGCTTTCAGGACATCGGCTTATTTAAAGATGAATCGTCAGGCAAGTCGATGAACATGAAGGATTTTTTTACGGCACTTAAGTCGACGGTTAACTGTGAGGAGTACGACCTCGACGATGAAATAGAAAAAATCGAGAACACATTGCTTGGTCAAAAGCTCGACATACTCGGGTTTGACAGCTGCGTGATGGGCATGCTCGAGGTTGGCTATCAGTTCAATAGAGTGGCTAAAACAATGATCGCATCCGAAGGCAGCGTACCGAGTGCAGGTTGGACTTACGCGAAGATACTCGGCCTCCTCACGCAGGAACAAAACCGCAATCTGGCCACTCGCGATGTTGCCGAACTCTTCGTCAAAAAGTTCATTCGTACTCAGGATGAATATACGGTCGGCGGCGTTTCGGTGGACATGGCTGCGTGGGATCTATCCCAGTTTGAGAGTCTCGTTTCCTCATTCGAAGAACTCTCGAAAGCGCTGCTTGAATGTTTCGAGGATCCGGAAAGCCGCATCTACAGGCAGATGGAAAGAGTGATTCTATACGTGCACTGGAAGTGTCAGTCGTACATGTACGATCAGAACGTCGATCTCGGTGACTTCTGCGAACTGCTCGATCGGGAATGTAGTGAAGTAGAGCAAGAACTTGGCGGTGGCAAAGATACGAAGCTGTTGAAGGACGTCAGAGTCGCCTGCGCAAAGGTGCTCGAACAGTTGAAAAATGCTGTGATTCTGAGTGGATTTAGTGGCGGTGGCTATCAGTATTCAAACGGCGTTTCAGTGTTTTTCCCGTGGTCACGCGAGGCGTATGAAGTATCGCGGAAGAATTATGAGAGTCTCTCGTTTACTAAAAAGGCAAAGCAGAAGCGGTTGTCATGGACTAGTTTTCTGAAGAAGTATTTGTATGAGGTGAGTCTGCGGAAGGTCGAGCCAGTGGCAGCGAATGTTCCCGTCGGAGAGAGATACCGATATAACTCAGGCGTCCCGCTCGACGAACGACCGATGGTGGCGGCAGTAGCTGCCGGCGCAGCGTCGGGTACGAAGATCGCCGGCCAGGAAGGTTCTAAGATCGCGGGACAGGAAGGCTCCAAGATCGCCGGGCAAGAGGGTTCCAAGATCGCAGGTCAGGAGGGCTCCAAGATCGCGGGCCAGGAAGGTTCAAAGATCGCGGGGCAGGAAGGCTCCAAGATCGCCGGCCAGGAAGGTTCAAAGATCGCGGGGCAGGAAGGCTCCAAGATCGCCGGCCAGGAAGGCTCGAAGATCGCAGGTCAGGAAGGTTCCAAAATCGCGGGCCAGGAAGGCTCGAAGATTGCCGGCCAGGAAGGTTCAAAGATCGCGGGCCAGGAAGGCTCGAAGCTTGCCGGCGGCGGTTCGAGTGCATTTTTCAACAGCCTGCGTCTCTTCAAAAACATCGAGAGCCGTTGGGACGTTTCCGGCTTCACCAAGAAACCCGGCGACATGCACTGATCGCGACTAAGTGAGCTGCTTGGACAGGGTCAGAACCACCTCGCGGTAGCGGGTGGGTGCGAAGCCTTTTTCGATAGGAGCCTACGGCGTACCCACCCGCTACCGCGTGGTGGTTCTGACCCTGTCCAAGTGAGGACTAAAAGGTAAGACTATGAACACACAGCCAATGAATCCGAACGACCAGCAAGCAAACATCGAACTCAGAATGCGCACACTGCGGACGCTCTGGATGGCGTTGCTACTTAGCATAGTTGCGTACTACATGTTCACGATCTTCTTCTTCAAACCATCGGGAGAACCCAGGCCCAACCCTACGCTGTCGCTCGCACTCCTCCTCGCCGGCATAGCAACGACGCTCGTTTCTTTCCTGATCAAAAACAGGTTGTTGAGCCGAGCTGCGGAACAACAGCAAGTAGCATGGGTTCAGCAGGCATATATCGCAGGCTGGGCCATAAACGAGGTCGGAGCGCTGCTTGGTATGTTTGATTTGTTTGTGACGGGTCATCGTCACTATTACATCCTGTTCATCGTTGCCGCCTGCGGACTGTTGCTTCAGTTTCCGCGACGCGAAGCTGTTATAAACGCCGCGTACAAGAACCCAGGGTTCTAAGGAGTTCAGAATGAAGAGTCTTTACGGATTGTTAGCGTGCGTGATCCTTGTCGTGTCGTCGCCAATGGTTTCATCGCAACAGAAAGCCGAACCAGCAAACAAGCTCGTCGAGTTTCACATGGCGCTGCTGAAGCACGGACCCAAATGGACGGCGACCGAGAGCGAGGAAACCAAGCGCCTGCATCAGGACCACGTCAACTATGTGTTGTCGACGCTCGACTCCGGCAAAGCAATAATCGCGGGGCCGGTTACTGACGGTGGCGAGATCGATGGAATCTACGTGTTTCGCGCCAAGTCAGCCGAGGAGGCGAAAGCATGGGCTGAAGCTGATCCATCCGTTGCATCAGGATTCCGCATTGCAGAAATGCATCCATGGTGGTCGGAAGATATTTTTAGTAAGCCAGCGAAACCACTGAAGTTGACGAAGACGTATCTTGCTTTCCTCACGCGCGGAGAGAAGTGGACTCCCGAGAAGACGCCGGCCACGGAGAAGATTCAAGAAGGTCACATGGCCAACATCCACCGGCTCGCGGAAATGAAGAAGTTGATTGCGGCCGGGCCGTTCGGAGATAACGGGCGCTTGCGCGGCATCATCGTATTTCGCGTCGAGTCGTTGGAAGAAGCAAAGAGTCTGACCGCCGGCGATCCGGCTATTCAGGCGGGACGGCTTGCCATGGACATCCACACCTGGATGGTCCCGGAAGGAATAATTCCGTAAGGCTAAATGGGGAACATATCGGCGAATGTTACCGTACCTCTCTGAAACTTGAGGCTCTATGTATTGTCCTAACTGTGGTCAGCAACAGCTCTCGGATGAGATGAGATTCTGCTCGCGTTGTGGCCAGGCGCTGAGTGGATTGGCGGAGTGGCTCGCCGGTGTTGGACTCCCCGCACAACCAAGGGTGGCAGCGCACATCTCAGCGGATTCTCCACGCCGCAAAGGAATTCGACGCGCAGCGAAGCTGATGTTCTTCAGCGGCGTCCTCTTCCCTATCTTCATCGTGATTAGTCTTGCGATCGATGAGCCAGGTCCGCTGGTTCTTCCAATCATCGTCTTCTTTATCTCGCTCGCCATGATGCTCTACGCGCGACTATTCAGCGACAAAACGGGCCCGGCCCTTATTGATGCTGCTCAAACCAGAACGTATTTACCTCCGGCGACCAGCATCCCCATACCCGCCCGGCAGCAAGTAAGAACCAACGAACTCGCGCAACCACCGAGCGTCACCGAACACACCACGAGACTCCTCGACAACGAGTAACTATCGAATGACCGTGATCTTCGTGACGGGATGAATCTCCCACGCCGTCGCGCGCCAGTTTCCCGGCCTGTTAGCCGCTGTGTTCTCAGCTTCCTCAGCGTGACCAGCGTCGAAATAAAGCCAACCTTCAAATTCACACCAACGGCCCACTAACGGATGTTGCAGGGTCTTGTCAGTCCAATCGACTCCTTGCGCCTGCAAATTTGGTGTGACTTCCACTATGACCTGCTCCGCCTTCGGCGCATCTTTCCGGGTCGAAATAACAATGTGAAGGTCGCGGCGGCAGGGACTGAAACAGTTCGTCGCTTCGGGACGCGCGTACGCGACATCGATCACGTATCCCTCGATTCTGGCCGCGCGGTCATTGGACCAACGATTCGTATCGTCACCTCGCAGCAGCAACGCATCGAGCGTGACTCGCGCATCAAAATCCGCAGCTTGTGGCATCGCGGTCCTGTTCTTTAGCCGGTGAAGATTTCGCGCTCGAGTGGTGAGTGCAATCCCGATACTCGGACAATTTAGCGCCAGTATTAGCCAGGGTGCGACAAGAACAACGATGACACCAACAAGCAGCAGCAGTCTGCGCGACCTGGTTGACATGCTAGAAAACACTGGCTTTGTACGCGTACCAGATACCGAAGCAAATGCTGAACACGGCAGCCAGTGTCTGAAGACTGTTATGCAGATGAGTGAGTTTTCGTGAAGTGAAAGCGAATGGCAGACCGATCAATCCAGACATCAGGAGCATTCCGACGATGGATCCAAATCCAAAAGTCAGTACATAAACGAACCCAAGCAACGACGAACTAATCTGCGTCAGCACCAGTAACGTCAGAGCTCCGGATCCGGCGAGACCGTGAACCATTCCAATCAGCACCGGTTTCCATCCAAGACGCGAAACCGTGTGCGAGTGAATCGCATGCGAAGGCGGCTGATGCTTGTTCTCATTTTCGTGAAAGTGAACGTGCGTGTGCGATAGGCCGTCGTGATCGTGCTGGTGAATGTGAACTTCGCTGCTCTTGCGCGAGGCCCGCCAAAGCGCGCTGACGCCCAGGCCGATGATCATCAGTGCGACCCCAAGCTCCAACCAATTGCTTATAAATTCAGGAATCGCGATCCGCAACGACAACACTATCACTCCGATGACGAGCAGCGAGACCGTATGCCCCACGCCCCAGAGCGCGCCCACGATGGCGGAACGGAAAACATTCCGGTGCCGGCTCACAATCGTCGAAATCGCAACGACGTGATCGACTTCAGTAGCGTGTTTTAATCCAAAGATGAGCCCAATACTCAAAACCACAAATATATTGAGCGTCCCAGGGTTCTCCAACATAGAAATCCGCATCCAATCCGTGTTTTATCAGTGGCTACATCCCCATGGTAAATAATTTCCCTTCGCAATGCGAAGCGGACTATCATCAAAGCCGGCAAGGATGAACAGACGGGCTAAAACCGGGCGCCGGATCGCCGCCGCATTTCTTCTCACCTCTTTGGTTCTGGCTACTTTACTGTCCAGCGTCGCGCAACAACAGCAACAACAACCAACACCACCCATTTCAGGATTTGAAGATGGGAACGTGACGAGTCGTTATCGTCCAACAGAATTACCGACCAGCAGCAAACTATTCGGTGAGTTCACGTTCGTTCGGATCATGTACCCCTCACCCCATTCGCCATACAACCAGTGGTTCGGAGCAGCGTGGAGAGTCGACTATCCGGAGGCCGATACGAATTTCACCGAGGGAATCCATTCATGGGCGAGCACCAACCTCCGTCTCTCGCAACCAGTACAGATACGACCGACCGACCCGCACCTGTTTGATTACCCATTCGCTTACATCGTCGAGCCTGGTCACATGGAGTTGACTGAGACGGACGCCGCGGCGTTACGCGAGTACCTCTTGCGCGGCGGTTTTCTTTTTCTCGACGACTTTCATGGTGAGACGGAATGGCAACACGCGCGCGATCAGATTCATATGATTCTGCCGGAGTATGAGCTCAAGGATTTGCCGCTCTCGCATCCAATCTTCCACAGCTATTTTGATGTGGACAAGGTGGTCCAGGTTCCCGGCGTTGCCGCGTTGATTCATGGTGTGACGTATGAGAAGGGTGGAGTCACGCCGCATTACATGGGCGTCGAGAACAAAGACGGTCGATTGATGGTCTTCATGACGCGCAACTGCGACCTCGGCGATGCCTGGGAGTGGATCAACGATCCACGGTATCCCGCGCAGTACGGCTTCATGGCTTACAAGATTGGCATGAACGTGATCGTCTACGCCATGAGCCATTAACTTGGATAACTAGTCTTTTATGTGATTTTTGTGCCTTTTTGTGGCTAAAGAATATTCACTGCACGTCCGGCCAGTAATGCAATCACGAGCAACGAAATCAAGGCCTGGACCATCATGATGCTCTTCGCCCAACGCGACAACACCGGCACGTCGGTCGGCGAAAACGCGGTGCTGGTATTGAAAGCAAGAAACAGATAATCGACGAAGTTCGGTGCCCACTCCTTTTCGCCCGCAGCAGCTTTTGCTTCCGGGGGCATGGTCATCTGCGGGAAAAGGAACGCTCCATCGGAGTGCCCAACTGTTCGAGCTCGTTTGTGCGGCCCACCTCCATCGAGGCGCCAGTACCACCCCGCGAAGATCAGAATGTTTGCCAGCCAGAGTGAGGCAGCAGACCGTAATAATTGCGGCGGCGACACCTCGTGTTGGGTCACTTCCCAAAGCAACAACACGAGCGCAAGTATCAGAGCTGCAGTAACGACACTGTTGAGGATGTAGCCTAATGTCTGATGCAGCGCGTGATTACCGATGTAATGCAAAATCACCATCGGCACGAGCAACGCGATAACAATCGCTACCAGTAACCAACGCGGCGCGCCCGCCAGCAAACTCGACGGCAGCGCTGCGTACAATCCTCCGATCGCCAGCATGGCGACGAGAGGAGGCCAGATCGGTTCGATTTCTCTATTCATGAATGCGAAAAACCCGCAACCGAATCCTTCATAATCCGTGTTACTGCCACTTAAAAATTTTCAGCGCAATCACAAAACTCACCACACACCACGCGAGCAGAATCGCGATCGGAATCCAGTTAGACGTAAGCGACGCGCCTTCATTCATCAACGCACGCAATGCGTTGTTGAGCGCCGTCAGCGGCAGAGCCTGGATGAACGGTTGTAGGACGTGTGGAAATCGTTCCGACGAGAAGAACGTGCCTGACAGTAACCACATCGGAAGCATGATGAAGTTCATCAGTCCCGACACTCCTTCAATCGTCGTCGGTCGTGCCGCGACCAGCAATCCGATTCCCGAGAACGTAAAGCCACCAAGCCCTGTAACCAAAGCCACACTCAGCCACGAGCCACGCACTGTAAAACCAAAAGCAAGCGTCGCGAAGATAAGCACCGCCGCAACTTCAAGCACCAGAAACACGAGTCGCGAGAGCATAAACGACAGCAGGTAATGCGAACGTCGCATCGGCGTCGCAGCGAATCGTTTGAGAATCTTTCGCGAGCGCGCGATCACGACGGTAAATCCAAGCCCCCACAAGCCACTGCCCATGAGGTTCATCCCGATCAAACCCGGAACGAGAAAGTCGACATAACGAGCGCCCGGTTCGGTGACCGTCTGGTCTCCAACCTTCGCGACGTCAGATCTTCCCTTGCCGCGTTGCAGGACATCGTCAACCAGGAGTCTGGCCGTACGGCTTTCCGGTCTGGTCGGATCGAAACGATATTCGAAAGTATCGTTGGTCGATCTGACTACTATCGCCACCTTGCCGCTTCGCAATGCCTGCGTGGCTCCGTCAGCATTCAACACACTCGCCGTAATATCAGGCGAGCGCGACAGAAGGTTCGCGGTCTCGCTTGCCGTCGCACCTGCTTCGATCGCGACGGGCGTCTTATCAGGAGAAGTGTTGCGAAAAGCGATTCCGAGGGCGAACGTCATCAACACCGGAAAGACGAAGACCCAGAACACTGCTTCCTTCTCGCGCAGAAATTCGCGAATCCGCGTCAGTGTCAGCTCGACGAGTGGATGACGTGACTGTGACTGCGCGCTTTGTGCTTCGTGTTGACCGACCAGAGATTCGTTTGCCTCAGCCATCGCGCAGCATTCTCCCTGTCAAACTGACAAATACGTCTTCGAGTGTCGCCTGGTGTGTCGTGAGTGTGACGAGTTCCGACTGTTGACGTTTGATTTCTGCGAGCAGCGCCGGCAAGGCGACGCCGATCTCGGCAACGGTGAGCGCATAGATGTCACCGCGTTTGTGTAAATGCTTCACCGCCGGCAGTTGTGTTAACGGATCTTCTTCGAGCGAGTTTGTGACGCTGAACTCGATGATCTGATCCGCGCCGAGCGATTCGATCAGCTCCGCCGGCGTCCCGAGTGCGATAACTTTTCCGTGATCCATGATCGCGACGCGGTCGCAGAGACGTGTCGCCTCTTCCATGTAGTGTGTCGTAAGCAAAACCGTCCCGCCGCCCGCACGAAATCTCTCGACGATGTCCCACAGTGACAGACGCGCCTGCGGATCGAGACCAGTCGTCGGTTCATCCAGAAACAGGAGCTCCGGGTCGCTGACGAGCGCGCACGCGACGGCGAGTCGTTGTTTCTGACCACCCGAGAGCTTGCCGACTCGTGCGTTTCGTTTCTCTTCGAGCGCGACCGTATGAATAACCTCGTCGACATCATGACCGCGCTTGTAGAAACTGCGAAACAGCCGCAACGTCTCGACCACCGTCACCTTCTCCGCGAGTTGCGTCTCCTGCAATTGGACACCGATTCGCTCGCGCAGCGCCTGATCGCCACCCGAATTCCAGTGCTGGCCCAACAATTCGACCTTACCTTCGTTGGCAGGCGTCAGCCCCTCGAGTATCTCGACAGTCGTCGTCTTCCCTGCCCCGTTTGGACCAAGCAATCCAAAACACTCCCCGGCGAACACCTCCAGATCGACCCCATTGACGGCCGTTACATCCGCAAACCTCTTCACTAATCCCTCGCACCGCAACGCGACGGGTTGGTTCGTTTGTGTAGACATAAGAATGACCGAGAGTATTACGCCACAAAAGGCCCATAAAGCACAAAAGGGGCAAAAAGATTCCCGTATTTGATGACACGGGACGCTTCATCACTGTCAAAACTAACAGTTACCACTGGAATGGTACGGATTAACATTTCTGCAGATTAAACCTCGTAGGACGTCTGGCATTCGCGCGACGATGATTACCGACCGAATCAGTAAGGACGTACGGCCCACGGACGCAGGAAATCATCAAAAGGGCTCAACGACGCCACCGAAATTATCCGGTGACGCTGTCCTGAATGATGCGCAAAATTTCTCGCTGGTATTGGGCGGGCCACTCTATCAACTCCTCCGACGCGTCCACTTGTCAGATGATGCGGTATTGATGGTACGCCGGCGTGTAGTAGTAATCGCGCTGCTTGGATGGCTTCCGCTTTTCATCCTTTCCGCAATCCAGGGTCACTTGTGGGGCAAGAGCTTGGCCATGCCGTTCCTTCTTGATCCGGAAGTTCATATTCGATTCCTGATCGTCGTTCCGTTACTGGTGATTGCCGAGCTTGTTGTACACCAGCGCATGCGTTTCATCGCGAAAGCATTTCTCGAACGGCATTTGATTCTCGAGGACGATTTGCCTCGGTTCAATAACGCCATTACATCAGCATTCCGTTTACGAAACTCCGTAGTCGCTGAGGTATTGCTGATTGTGATCGTTTATGGAGTGGGCGTTTCCATCGTTTGGCATCAATTCACCGGGCTGTCCGCCAACTCATGGTATGCACCTGCGTCATTGGGGGAAGCGACGCGCTCGCTCGCAGGCTTATGGTATAGCTACGCGAGCCTTCCGATATTCCAGTTCCTTCTGATCCGCTGGTATTTTCGAATCTTCATCTGGGCCCGCTTTCTCTGGCAAGTCTCGAGGATCAATTTGGCACTCGTACCAACCCACCCTGATCGTGCCGGCGGTCTGGGTTTTCTTTCAAATACAGTCTATGCGTTTTCGCTGCTCGTCGTCGCACACGGAGCTTTGATTTCCAGCCAGATCGCCAATCGCATTTTCTTTCACGGAGCAAAGTTGCCCGAATTCGAAGTCGAAATCGCGGTAGTCGCCATCTTTCTGCTGAGCATTATCTTTGGACCGCTGCTCGCGTTTGCGCCGCAACTTGCCCAGGCCAAGCGTACCGGCGGGCGCGAATATGGGACCTTCGCAGAAGGCTATGTTCGTGAATTCGACAGGAAGTGGCTGCGCGGTGGAAAACCGGAGGGTGAAACGCTGCTAGGCAGTGCTGATATTCAATCACTTGCCGATATGGCAAATGCCTTCAACGTTGTGCGCAGTATGCGTCTGGTCCTGGTGACAAGAGATTCGATTATGCAACTCGGAGTGGCTCTGTTTTTGCCGATGCTTCCGCTCTTGCTAACGATGATGCCTCTGAAAGAACTCTTGATGCGCCTCGCTGGTATCGTCTTCTAACGGGCACTCACCTCTCAAGAACGAATCTGCCGTCGAAGCCTTCCATCTCGAAATAAGCAAGCTTTCCCGGAACGCAGGAAACTAACGTACCAGCATCCATTCCGACTATTTTTGACAAAGCTTCTGTTAACGGCATTTCTCGGCCGTCAATGTTGGGATTGTCGGACATTACATAGCACGTGTCGGGCGCGCCTTTTTGCCGAAGGATGTGTTCAATTGATGCCGCGCTACTTTGGTTAGAAGGAATGCGGTGGGCGAAGCGTGGATCGAGATCACAGCAATGGTTGAATCCGTTCAGAATTTTCTTTCTTCCGCTTTTAGATTCAAGCAACGACAGATAGCGTGCACGCTTTTCCGGCACGATGAAGTTGCGTGCGAATTCCTGTTCGTGGGTGTTCAGCGCCACAATTCTCCTGTGATACTCTGGTCCTACAGGCATGCATCCGCGTTTATCTACGGCTAAATATCTCACGATGTGCGTTGTGGTGCTAATTCTTGGCGCTACGTCGTTACGCGCTCAGGAATTCGAGTTTGGTCCAGGCGCGGAAAAGAACATTTATAGCCCTGAAACCGGGCATGGATTTGAGCCGGGTCCAAACATTACTTGCACGATCGCATGTGCACCAGCGACCAGCCGTTCTACTTTTCCGTCAGACTGCCCGAAGGAAATTACACCGTGACTGTTACGCTCGCCAGCGGGGTGCATCGTCGAGGGGATCAGAGCAAACAAGCTGGGCGTTGCGAGATATCTGATCAAAGACTTGCCACGTTTTGATCCGATGCGACCTGATTTATTTGAGAGCATTAAGATTCCGCCGAGTCCGTTGCCGGCGGATGTAAAGCCAAACAGGCAATTGACCCTGTGCGTGCCTACGGCACGGTAGATTGCAACAGTCTGTGTCAAAGCATGAACCGAATGATTAGACATCTGACAATTCTGTGGTTCCTTACCTGTTTGATTGTGAGCGTCGTCAGCGGTCATATACGCATGATTGGTATCTTCGAAATCGAGATCTACGATGCGTCGCAGACTAACGCGCCGCAGTCGATCAATCCGAAGCTGCCGACAATCTTCATCGTCGGAGACTCAACGGCCAATAACAATGCGAACGGCGGACGTGGTTGGGGCGATCCGTTTATCGATCTTTTCGACACGACAAAAGTAAACGTGTTGAATCGAGCTCGTGCGGGACGCAGTAGTCGCACCTTTATTACTCAGGGACTGTGGGACAACGTGTTGAGCGAAATGAAACCCCGTGACCTTGTCCTCATCCAGTTTGGTCATAACGACGCCGGAGCGATCAACGACGCGTCTCGCGCGCGCGGTTCCCTTCCCGGCACCGGCGAAGAAACACAGGAGATCGATAACCTGCTCACGAAAGAACACGAGGTTGTGCGTACCTACGGCTGGTACTTGCGGAAGATGATTGCCGACACGAAGGCGAAAGGCGCGATTCCGATCGTTCTCTCACTGACGGTAAGAAACATCTGGAAGGATGGTCATGTCGAACGTGGCTCCGGAAAATTCGGGGAGTGGGCCAAAGAGGTCGCGGCGTCACAAAAGGTAAGGTTCGTCGATGTTACGAAGTTGATTGCTGATAAATACGACGAGTGGGGAGAAGCAAAAGTGAAAACGTTCTTTGCAACCGATCACACTCACACCAACCCCAAAGGCGCGGAAATTAACGCACTGTTGATATTGGACGGATTGCAAAACCTCAAAGGCAAGCAATTCGACCGTTTTTTAATTCATAGCTTACACCTATTCTGAAACACAGATTACACAGATAAAGTCGGATGAGATATGATCCGCACCCGTGGACGGAATCGCCCCAAATACTGAGCTGTCGCACTATAAAATCCTCTCCAAACTCGGCGCGGGTGGAATGGGTGAGGTTTACCTGGCCCAGGATACTTCCGCACTCGGTCGCCTCGTCGCGCTCAAGCTCCTATCCGCTGAGGTCGCGAGTGATAAAGATCGCCTGCAGCGTTTCACACAGGAAGCTCGTACAGTTTCGAATCTCAACCATCCAAACATTCTTACCGTCTACGAGTTTGGACAAACAAATTCCACCAGCTTCATCGCTACCGAATACATCGACGGCTTAACGCTGCGACAACACCTCTCCGATCGTCGCTTTAAGTTGAACGACGTGCTCGATCTGGCATTACAGATCATGGCAGCGCTGAATGCTGCGCACGAGGCGGGCGTGGCCCATCGCGATCTGAAACCCGAGAATGTGATGGTCCGCAAAGACCAAATCGTGAAGGTACTCGATTTCGGTCTCGCGAAGTTATCCGAACCGGAAAGGGTTGACAGTGGCCCAATCGGTTCTGAAGATGCGACGCGAGCTCAAGTCAACACCACTCCCGGCGTCGTGATGGGGACCGTTAATTACATGTCGCCCGAGCAATCGGCCGGCAAGGACATAGACCAACGCACCGACATCTGGAGCTTCGGCGTGCTCCTGTATGAAATGATCGCCGGCTGCCTGCCGTTTCAGGCTTCGGACATTCACCGGCAGATCATCGCGATACAGGAAGCGGAGCCGTTGCCTTTGTCACAGCACGTCAATGGTGTTCCCGAGCGATTGGAAGAGATCATCGACAAATGTTTGGCGAAAGATAAGAACGAGCGTTACCAAACAGCGAAGGATTTGCTAATCGATCTGCGCAATCTACGGCGCAAGCTCGACGTCGATGCAGAGATCGAACGCACGACAGCGCCTGCCATGCGCAGTTCTGCAGACTCACAAGCGTCTGCAACCAACCGAGTAGCGCCGGCGGCAACCACATCGAGTGCTGAATTCATCGTCTCGGGAATCAAGCAGCACAAGCTCGCGGCAATCGTTGCCGTCGTCGTAATTCTTCTCGCTGCCATCGGTGTCGGTGCGTATCTCAGAAGAGGCAGCAATGAAACGGCGATCCAATCGATTGCGGTGATGCCGTTTGTAAATGCGGGTGGCAACGCCGACGTCGAGTACCTGTCGGATGGAATGACAGACACGCTGATCAGCAGCCTGTCGCAGATACCAAATCTGAACGTGAAGGCGCGGTCTCTTGTGTTTAGTTACAAAGGCAAGGACATGAATCCGCAGACGATTGGGAAAGACCTGAATGTTCAGGCTGTTCTCAATGGAAGAGTTGCGCAGCATGGTTCCAATTTGAAACTCTATCTGGAACTAGTTGATGCACGTACAGGCAACTTGATCTGGGGAGACCACTACATTCGCCAGGAATCGGACCTCGTTTCACTGCAGAGCGAACTCGCGCGCGATGTTTTAAGCAAGCTGCGAACAAAGCTCACGGGCGCCGAAGAGCAGCGAATGATGAAGAGCTACACTGCAAATTCGGAAGCTTACAGACTTTTTCTGCGCGGTAAGTACTTATCCAGCAAACGCACGCCGAGGGATTCAGAGGCCGCAATCGAAAACTTTGAGCGCGCGGTAAATCTCGATCCGCAATTCGCGTTGGCTTATGCAGGTCTGGCTACGGGATATACGTATCTGGCTATTTACGGTTACTCACCGGCGAAAGAAGTCTTTCCCAAAGCACGCGAATACGCGAACAAAGCTCTCGAACTTGATAGCAGTCTTCCCGAGCCGCATTTGAGTCTCGGTATGATGGCGTTCCTGTTGGACCACGACATGCCGACCTGGGAGCAAGAGAGTCGAAAAGCTCGCGAACTCAATCCGAACTCAACTGATGTTCATCGTCTCGAAGCAACGCGACTCTTGTTTCTTGGCAAGTCAGACGAGGCGATTGCCGAAGTAAGGCGAGCCCTGGACATTGAACCCCTTTCGATCGCCGGTAACATTACCTATGCATATTGCATGATCTATTCGGGCCGGATTGATGAGGGCGAAGCGCACTCGAGGAAGACCATTGAACTCTCTCCCGAATTCTGGATGTCGTATTACCACCTGTATAGCGCCTTACGGCATCAGGGTAAATACCCGGAAGCGGTGGAAGCACTGGCGAAGTCGAAAGAGTACAGGGGTGAAGCGGAAGCGGCGAATTTGATTCGGGATACTTTTGCCAAGCGTGGTTGGCAGGGACTATTACGAGCAATCTGCGCGCAACCACAGCAGTTCAAATTTTACCAGTATGACCTCGCGACTTTCTACGCTGAGCTTGGTGATAAGGAGAATGCTTTTGCCAGGCTGAATCAGGCATTGGAAGATCATGAACAATTCATCGGGTTCATGAAGCTCGATACATTCCTGAATCCCCTGCGCGATGATCCGCGCTTCCTCGAGATCATCAAGAAGGCTGGTTTACCGCAGTAAGTGCTTTCTCGCCGGCTTCTTTCAAAGCTGCCATCATCAGTCGATACGGGCTCGCTCCGTAACTGATTCGCGCCACGCCCAGCTCGGCCATTGTGTTCGTTGGTGGAGTATCAGGCAGGACGAGGATGTTTACCGGCAGCGGCGAGTTGTCGCACAGTTTTCTGATCAGATCCGGATCTCTCAATCCGGGTGCGAAGAATCCGCTTGCACCTGCTTTGGCGTAAGCTTCGGCACGCTCGAGTGCTTGTTGTACTTCGGTTTCGTTATGTTGTGCAGGATATGTTTGTAGAAAGACGTCGCTCCGGGCGTTGATGAAGAGTGGGACTCCTGCGGTCTCCGCCGCCTCGCGGATAGCTTCTATGCGACTGGATTGATCCTCGATCGAGTGGAGCCCGTCGCCACCTACGATTCGATCTTCAAAATTGAGACCGATGCCACCGGCAGCGATTAAGTTTCGGATGTTTTCCTTCAAGGCTGCGAGGTTGGTCGCATAGCCACCCTCAAAATCAAGTGTGACCGGCACGGCAACACTGCTGACGATGCGTTCGAGATTCGCGAATACCAGATCGATTGGAATCTTCTCGCCGTCATCAAATCCCTGCGCCGCCGCAACGGACCAACTGCCCGTCGCAATCGCCTTCGCACCTACCTGCTCGATCGTCCGCGCACTCCCCGCATCCCAGACATTGAACAAGATCACCGGCGAACCCTTGATATGAAGACTTTTGAATAGTTCAGCTTTTTCTTTTTGCGTTGTCATTTTCGAAAAATTCCTTACCTCAAAATCAAGAAATGTGCTTGGACACAGTCAGTACCACCTCGCGGTAGCGGGTGGGTACGCCGTAGGCTCCATCAAAAAAAGCTGCGCATGCACCCACCCGCTACCGCGTGGTGGTTCTGACCCGATCTATAGTTTGACAGAGGACCAAGCTTAGCATAGTGTTCACCCGCCCTACATATCGAATAAGAAGGAGAACCCTGATGTTGCAAATGCTCACGCTCATTATTCTACTCTTCAGCTTTATCCCTGGGCCAACTGTTCAAGGTCCAGCCGATCCGAAGACCATCACTATTGCTGAAGCACGCAGCTTACCGTTGGGAACAGTTGTAACGATTGATGGCGTCGTTACGGTTCCTTCAGGCGCATTCAGCTCGAGCACGTTCGATCAGGGATTTGCGATTCAGGATCGAACCGGCGGTATTTATGTCAGTGTTCCGAACAACAACGGCTTTGCCTTGAGGCAACAGATTCGCGTGACCGGAACTCTCGCTGACACTGTCTTACCAGGTCTGCTTGTTTTGGTTGACGTTACCGAGATCAAAACTCACGGGAGTGGTCCAAAAGTGCAGCCTTTGCCCGTCGCAACAGGCGACGTCGGTGAGGCCACTGAAGGCAAGCTAGTAAAGATAACGGGAACGATCACACAACCAATCGTGAATGATCTGCCGTTCGGATTCATCGTCTTCATAAACGACGGCTCAGGCGAGGTTCATTCGTTCGTCTGCGCCTCAACGGGCATAGACGTCAGCGGGTTGAGCCCTGGTCAAACTGTCGAGGTGACGGGATTCAGCGGGGAGTTTGCAGGATCTTTCGAAGTCGATCCGCGCAATCAGGACGACATTCGGATAATAAACTGAGCCTCACGCGGATGATTTTTTATAGGCTCGCCCGGCGAGGCTCGCTACGACTGTGACCAGCTCAGCGGAATCTACAGGTTTCGGGAGATGAAACTGGAAGCCGGAGCGAAGTACGCGCATTCGATCTTCGGCTCTCGCGTATGCAGTGAGCGCGGCCGCGGGAATCTGTCCGCCCCGCTCTGGAGGAAGCGCTCGAATTTTTGAGATCAACGAGTAGCCATCTTCATCAGGCATTCCCAGGTCGCTGATTAGAATATCCGGGCGGTGTTGTTCGAGTGCTTCTAAAGCTTCGGCTGCAGAACGGCACATCACCACTTCCGACCGACACTCTTTCAGCACTTCACGGATCAACTCGCGTGTGTCTGCCTCGTCATCGACCACCAGCACCTTGAGACCTTCAAGCGAGGGCAAACCTTCGAAAGTAACAATCTGATCGCCGTGAGTCGGAGTAGCCGGCTCCGCTTCCTTCTGATTGATCACTCCCACGAATGGTAGAGTAATGGTGAAGGTAGCGCCCTTCCCCTCCCCTTCGCTTTCCACACTCGCACTGCCGCCGTGAAGATCCACGAGTTGACGAACAATTGAAAGACCAAGTCCGAGGCCGCCATGGATTCGCGTGGTGGTCCCATCAGCCTGACGAAAACGATCAAAGACGTATGGTAGAAACTCTTTGCTGATGCCAATTCCCGAATCACTCACCACTATTTCAACGTGCGAATTGATCCGCTGAACTGTGACTTGTATCTTGCCGCCTTTGGGAGTGAACTTGACGGCGTTCGTGAGCAGGTTCCAGACAACCTGTTGAAGTCGATCGGCGTCGCCGGAGATGGGGCCGGCCGACGGATCGAGTATCGTTTGCAGTCGAATACCTTTGGCCTCAGCCGATGGACGAATCGAGTCAATCGCGGCGTTGACAATGTAAATCAAGTCAACTGTTCGCACGTCCAGACGCAACTTTCCGGAAATAATGCGCGACACGTCCAGCAGATCCGCAACTAATTGACTCTGAGACTTTGCGTTGCGGTAGATCGTCTCGACTGCACGCTCCGCGTTGGCTTGGTCGAGCTTCCCAACTTGCAGCATGTGGGCCCAGCCCATGATTGCATTCAGTGGATTGCGCAACTCGTGCGAGATCGTCGCCAGAAATTCATCCTTCAAACGATTGGCACGTTCCGCTTCACTCCGCGCTAACTTCTCACTTGCTAACAGCCGCGTGCGCGCTTCGATTTGAGATTGCAACTCGGCTTCACGGGCCACCCTCTCGGTGACGTCTTCGATAATCGTCAACGTCCCGATTACTCGGCCGTCACGACTCAGCGGCGAAATTCGCACCGCCTGTTGCATCTGCGGGTAGCCGTGTTCACCGGACACCACCGGCATCTCGATCAGATACCCGTGCAGAGCTTGTGACAACACTCTTACCTGGCCTTCAAGCGCCCACTTGTAGTGCCGATCGACGCGGCGTTCGGTCAATTCCGGAAACAGCTCGAGCAAATTCTTGCCGACAACTTCCTGAGCCCGTTTGCCCGTGTGCTCCTGCATCCAGTTATTCCACTCGACGATGTTCAATTCGCCGTCAGTCAGGACAATCCCCTGCGCCGCCAGCTCGTGCATCCAGTGCAAGACCGCGGCATTAAGCAATGTCTCTTTTGGACTCGGCGTCATCTACCCTGCTGCGCCTCCCAGACGTCGACTTCCTGGATCAAACGATCGAGGGAGCCAACGCTCAACACGATCACGAGGAATCCCTTGACCGAGCTGTCGCGGACCTGGAATGCCGTGTAGACCACCAGGGCATAATGCATCTCGGTTTTATCTGAGGTCGTAGAGTCGATCAACTCGTCGAGTGTCTCGAGATGCAGCCGCGGCACCGAGAACGTCACGTGCACGTTCAGCAGATTTCCGAACATTCCCAAGCACGCATTCAAAAGAATATTGCCGACTTCTGTTAATACTTCTCGCGCTGACTCATCGAGAAAAACCGAAGGCTGGTCTTCATCCGTGAGCAAGTCCGTGAGTTGCACGGCGCCTGCGTAGTTCAACAACAGCAAAGCATCACCAGCGACTGGTCCGGCGAACACCTGATGAATCGAAGCGATGTCTCCGGGAACAAACTTCGCGAGCGCTCCGCGCAACTCTTCACTGCGATAAACGGCAACCTCGGGCGGATTGAGCAACACGCGATGCCCCGTCAGTTCCGAAAGGGCAGCGCCCGTACGCGCAAACGCGATGTTGATGAGCTCGGCAAGCGCATCAGTCTGCCGCTCAGTTAGTTTCACCGATAGCTCCTTCCGCGAGCGCTGCCTCGACAGTGGCGAGCACTTGTTCCGAAATAAATGGTTTGTTGATAAAGCCCAGTGCACCGGCTTCATCAACCAGCTTGCGCGTAGAACTCTGGATATCGGCACTCGCCACTACCACCCGCGCCTGCTGGTCCAGCTCACGTAATTTCACGAGCACGTCGAGCCCGTACATTCCCTTCATGACGAGATCGAGTAAGACGAGACTTGGTTTTTCGAGAAAGTAAGTTTCCAGAGCCACCATTCCATCGTCCGCTTCCACGATCTCGTATTCGGCGGATTCGAGGATTCGTCGCAAAGTTCTTCGTGAAAGCGACGAGTCGTCCACGATCAGAATCTTTGGTCTCATACGACCTCCATAATCGCGCGAGCCATGTCGTCCAGAGCGACGCTTTTATCGCTCAATCCGGCTTCGACAACGGTTGACGGCATACCATACACCACACAACTACTCTCTGCTTCCGTGAAGACAAGACCGCCCTGCGACTTAATCCACGCCGCACCCTGCTTGCCATCCGAACCCATGCCCGTCATAACCACACCCAACACTCGATTGCCGTAAACTTCCGCCACCGATTGAAACAGCACGTCGACCGACGGCTTGTGCAACGTGTCGAAGGGCCTCGCATCGAGGTGGGTCACGATCTTGCCGCTTAATTCGCGTTTGACCGACAGGTGACGACCCGCCGCTCCAAGGAAAACACGACCCGGCTTGATCTCGTCGCCCTCCGCGGCCTCTTTAACTTCCAGTTGAGACAGTTCATTCAATTTCGCGGCATACATCTCTGTATAACCGACCGGCATGTGCATCACCATCAAAACCGGAACCGGAAAATCTAAAGGCAACTGCGGTATTAATCGTTTGAGTGCCTGTGGACCACCAGTCGAAATACCGATGACGACAAGATCTACCGAATGATTTCCGGCAATCTTCGCCGGCGGTTCGCTTACCTTCGTAATAGCCGGTACCGGTGTGTTTGCAATTCGGTTCAGCTCGATGTGGCCCGCTGCTTTGACCTTCTCGATCAACTCCGCGCTGACTTCAAAAATCTTTTCACTCGCAAGTGCCGTCGGCTTCTGTACAAAATCAATCGCGCCCGCATCGAGCGCCGTCAGCGCAGCTTCGGCAGTCTCGTTCGCGATGCTCATGATGATGATCGGCACCGGCCGTCGCTGCATCTGTTCGCGTACAAAACCCACACCGTCAAGCTCCGGCATGATCAGATCGCACGTAACCACATCCGGGTCGAGTTGCTCCACGAGGTCCAATGCTTCTCGACCATCGCGTGCCGTTCCGACAACTTCGACAAAAGGACTGCGCGAGAGTATTTCTCTGACGACCTTCCGCACGTATGCGGAATCGTCAACCACCACTACTCTTAAAACTCGATCCATCGATACTCCGTCCTACCTGGATACAGTCAGTACCACCTCGCGGTAGCGGGTGGGTGCCGCGCAGCGTTTTTCGGTTGAGCCTACGGCGTACCCACCCGCTACCGCGAGGTGCTTCTGACTGTGTCCAACTAAAAAACGTGATTCTGTTAATCAAACACTCGCTCGCGCTTCACGTACACGAAAGCGTCGTCAATTTCTATCAGGTTGAAATCCGTCGTCAGCCTCAACAGCGATTCGGCGGCGCCGACAAAAAGATAACCGGGAGGCCGGATATGCCTCGCGAAAGAACGGACGACCCGACCGATGGCGCTTTCGGAAAAGTAGATAAAAACATTTCGACAGAAGATAAAGTCGGATGATGCCAGTGGCCGTATTTGGCTCTCATCAATCAAATTTGCAATGCTCCACTTGATTCTTGAATGTATGTCGCTTCTCACACGCCAGGCTGAATCTTGCTCCGTGAAATAACGATCGCGCAAATCTAGTGGCAGATTTCGGAACGCACGAGCTCGATAGACGCCCGCTGTCGCGCGCTCGATCGCTTTTGAGCTCGCGTCGCTGGCCAGAATCTCGATTGAAGCACGTTCGAACAACCCAGCTTCATTCAATGCGATGCCAATCGTCAATGGCTCCTCGCCCGTGGCGCACGCCGCACACCAGATCCGCAATGTCGAACCCGGGTTCTTTCCCAACCACTGTGGCACGAGCGTTTGGACGAGGGCACGTATTTGATCGAATTCTCGCCAGAAATATGTCTCCTGCACCGAGAGCGCATTCATTACGTTTAGCCACTCTGCGTGTGAAGAAGCGTCGTATTTCAGCAGATAGTAATAATCGAGAAACGAGCTGAAACCTCGATCGATGACGAGGGACGAGAGCTTGTCGATCAGCAAATCACGCTTGCCGTTGTCGAAGGACATTCCGGTGCGTTCACTGATTAGGCTTTGAATCAGCGCCGCGGTGCCCTCAGGCAACGCCAGATTTTGTGAGCGCGATAGCATAGAAATTAACTAAACAACCCTTTGAGCGAAGAGAGCTTTTAGACAAGATTTACAGGATTTCTCATGATGTCATCCTGAATAATCCTGTTAATCCTGTGAAACTAACCACTCTTGCCCAATGCAGCCTTCGCTGCGTGCGCTACATCCGGATCGTCATCTTTAACCAGCTCCCTAACAATCCCCGCGATACGCTCGCCGCCGATCTGCCCCAGCGAATCAAGGGCCGCAATGCGAACGTGGTTGAACTTCTCTTTCTCAACAACTCTCTTCAGCGCCTCAACGCTATTCTCGGACCTCAGGCGACCCAGTGCCCGCGCGCTGAAGTAGCGCACCCAAACATCCTCATCTACGAGTCCCTCAATCAACGGTTGCACGACCTCCGGCGCAAACATGTGACCCAACGCACGTGCCGCAGCAGCCCGAACGTTCGGTGTTTCTTCTTTCATCGCGTGGACGAGGACGTCGAGAGAACGCTCATCGTCGACATACGGCAGGTGCTCGAGTGCCGCACACCTGACTTGCTCGTTTGAGTCATGACTCAATTCGAGCAATGCCGCAGTCGCCTCGGGATATCCAAAGTAGCCGGCAATCTTCACTGCCGACTCTCGAACGTTCGGATCTCGGTCATGCAGAAGCGGAATAATACGTTTTGACATTGACGGCAGCGCAAGTGAATTTAGCGCGCTGACGGCAGCCTGCCGGACCGAAGCATTAGGGTTGCCGATCAGATTCACGAGTCCATCAACTGCTCGCGCGTCTCCGATCTGGCCGAGCGCATTCGCCGTATCAATGTACAAAGACTCATCATCGAGAGTCTCAACGAGCGCCGGCGTTGCCATCGCGTCGCCGATGCGCCCGAGTGCTACAACCGCTGAGCGTCGTATTTCGAGATCTTCCGATGTCAACTGTCCGATCAATAGCTCGACCGTCGCAGAGCCATGTCGCACGAGCGCTTCAATAATCTCGTCACGCAGATCGACACGACCCATCAATCGCGTGAGCGCACGATCCACGCCGGCGCGCCGCAGCCAGCCAAGAACCAACGCAATCGAGCGCAGACTTTCCTTACTGGGCGCGAGCGCCGCCGCATCAATCAGGTTTTGAAACCCGGTGGGCGAAATCTCACGATTAGCCAGATCTGCGATGTAAGCCCCTTCGGCATACTGCTCTTCGTATCGATCGCGAAGAGCGGCGAGCGCATTCGCGATCACTTCGGTCGGAGCAGATGGCGTATTCAACAACGCCGTCAGTGGTCCGACGGCGCTGTCATCACCGAGTTGGCCCAGCAGATTAATCGCCGGATCCCGTAAGAATTCATCTTCCAGAAACGGCGCTATCTTTGGTGCGACACGCGCGTCGCCAATCTTTGCGAGGGCTTCGAGTGCTGCAAAGCTAAGGAAGAAGTCCCTTGATTCAGCGATTTCGACCAGGGCATCCAGAGCTTCCGCTGCCTTCAGCTTGCCCAGCGCTTCGATCGCGTGATACCGAACGTTAGTGTCTTCGTCACTAAGCGCCTTCAATAATCCCGCGACTGCTCGATCACTTCCTTGATCGCCCAAAGCCAGCGCTGCCTGCATCCGCATATCCGGATCGGGATCCTTGAGCAACTCCATTAACGGCGAGAGAGTATCGACGTCACTCGCAGCCAATACCTGAAGCGCACTGTTCAAAAGCGATGGATTGTGATGATTCCTGACTACCAGGCTTACGAGCGCCGCGATCGCTTCCGGTGCCGCGCGCTCCGACACTCCCCTGATAGCCGCGCGACGAACTCTCCAGCTTTCGTCACTCAAAGCATCGAGCAGCGGCGCTGTGTCGTACGACGCGTCGTCGCTTAGAGCCTGAGCCGCACTCAACCGCGTCGCCTCATCACCTTCAGCCAAACGCGCCGACAGCTCGCGCTCGCGTTCGAGCCGCTCGGTGACGTCCTCGATCGTCACAATGAGTCCGGCAATCGCATCGTCATCACGCAATGGAGCGATCGTGACTCGTTGCTGCATCTTGTCGAAACACTTGGAGGGCGTTTCAGGAGCGCAGGGAATGAGGTAATGATGAAAAGCAGTTGCCAATACTTCCACGATGCCTTCACTCAGCGATCGCTGAAAGCGTTTCAGAAGACCGCGCGTCTCGAGATCAGGAACGAGCGCCGTCAACGGCCGTCCAATAGCCGCTTCCTCACTGATGCCGGTGAGTCGCGTCAGAGTGGCATCCCAAACGCGAATCACGAGCTGTGAATCTGTTGTGAAAACGCCGATTGAGGCCTGGGTGTTAGTCACGAATATTTCCGGGTTTGATCTCCGGGCGGCTTCTTGGAGTGCGGTGACTTGTCACCGCTTTGCTATCGGTACCGTACCAAAGCGCCGACAAGTCGGCGCACTCCAAGGAGCCACCCGGCAGTAATTCAGTCATTACTCTGAGCCACTATTTTCCGCGCCTGCTTTGCTCGCGCGCCTGCGTCTCGTCTTCGTTGGTTGCGACTGGTGATTGCCATTGCCGGTGACCATGCCGTCCATGATCTCGCCGAGCTCGCGGGCGCGCTCAGCGAGGCCGGTGGTGCTGGTTAGCGTTGCTTTTACACCCTCGGCATTGCGGTTGGTAATGTCGCGAAGTTCGTTGACCGCCGTACGAATCCTGTCGGCCGACTCGAGATGATTGCGATTCGTGGTAGTAATCCGCAGTGCATCTTGCGAAACATTTGAGACGCCGATAGTCATTTCGTGTGACGTCCGTGACTGTTCACGCATCGCTTTCGTGACCTGATCCGCTTGCAAACGCATGCTCTGCGTCGCGACAGTGATCTCTGACGACGCCTTTGCCTGCTCAGTCATCGCTTTGTTGACTTCGTTGATCTGCATAGCCAGCTGGACTGCTTCTTTCGATACCTGATCACCGGCAACTGCCTGTTCACTCAACGCTCGCGCAGTAGTCATCGCGCCACGACGCATTGACTCGACGGCGGACGAGATCTGTTTGGCCGCGGCAGCCTGTTCGTTCGAAGATTTGCGCACCTGCTTCGCCGCACCACTAGTGCTCTGCGCCGCTTTGATGATCTCTCTTGCCGCGCGTCCTTGCTCGCCGACTGCCTTGCTTACTTCCTTCGCGGTCTTGCGCATTTGCACTGCGGACTTGACGATCTGCTGCGTCGCCTGCGCTTGTTCGACCACTGCACTCGAAACCTGTTTCGTCTGTGTTGCCGTAGTATCGATTGCGGTAACGACTTGTTGACCTGCCGTCAGTTGCTCCTCGGTTGCATTGGCAATCTGCCCGACCAGCAGGGTCGTTTCATTGATTCCCGCAAGGATCTTCTTCAACCCCGCCGCGCCTTCTTCTGCGAGTTGCCCGCTTTCCTCCGCTACACGCATTCCGTCGCTTGCGGCAGTTACCGCTTCGCGCACAACTTCCTGAAGCGACCTGATGATCACGGCGATGTCGGCAGTGGCCTGAGCAGACCGATCGGCGAGATTTCTGATCTCTTCGGCCACGACGGCAAATCCACGACCAGCATCACCCGCTCGAGCTGCCTCGATCGAAGCATTCAAGGAGAGCATGTTCGTCCGTTCGGCAATGATGTTGATTGTGTTGACGATGCCGCCAATCTCGTCGGACCGTTTTCCCATCTCGCGGATCACGCTGGATGACTGCTCCATCGCCGAACGCACGCGCAATAATCCCTGCATCGATTTCTGCGCTGCGGCTCCGCCTTCCTCAGCCTGTCTGGTTAACTGCGTCGTGGCTTCCTCGGCACGCTTCGTCAACGAGACCACCGAATGTAGCGAACGGTCCATTTGGGTAGCACTGCCGGCGGCATTAGTCGCAGCATCGTTGATGCGCTCTGCGTTTTGAGCCACCCCCTGTACCGACCGCGACATCTGCTCGATCGAGGTCGACACTTCTTCAACTGACGACGCGAGATTCTCAGTCATCGCCGCCACTTCTTCGATCGACGCTGCCATTTCGTTGATTGCGGAAGACGTCTCCTCCGCCGCGACCGTGAGATCGTCAGCGTTGCTGGAAAGACTAACAATCGAGGCTGTCACCTCTTCCATACTCGCCGCAGTTTCGTTTACCGATGCGGTGAGCGATTCCGTGTCTGCGCTTACGGATTTGATCGAACTGGCAATCTCCGTCATCGCGCCGGTCACTTCTTCAGAGGATGTGGCCATGCTCTGCATCGTGCCGCTAACAACCTCGATGGAACGAGTGTTCTGCTCAACCGCAGCCGAGATCTGCGTGATTGAGGCAGAAAGAGACTCGGCGTTCTTCGTGACCTCTTCGATCGATGCAGCGCTTTCGTTGACCGAAGACGCGAGTTCTTCAGTTGAGGTCGCGATCGACTCGAGTTGAGTCGTCGTCTCGCCCATTGAAGCACTCATTTCATCGGCGATAGCGACCGTTCTTTCCAGTAACAGTAGCTGTACTTCGGCGCCCTCGGCCACCTCGTTGGCCGTTACTGTGATTTGACTGGCCGATTCGGCAACCTGCAGCGCCTGCCGGCGAACCAATCCGATGTCTCTGTCAAGATTGTTGCTTGAGCTTTGAATTGCCTGAGACATAGTTCTATCTCCCGTCAGTTATCGTAGTTTGTGGCTCGACTTCGTACTCGAGATCGAGCACAGCATCTAAATTCAAAATCAGAATCATGCGCTCACCGATCGTCGCGACGCCTTCAAGGTAATGACCACTCAAGCCGGTGAGCGCTTCGGGCGGCGGTTCGATCGCATCCGTCGAAATCTTTACAAACTCGCGCGCCGTGTCGACGACGAGCCCGACGACCCTCTTGTCTGTGTTGATAACAACCAATCGCGAACGCAGATCGCGTTCGATTTTTTCAAACCCAAAACGTGTGCGTAGATTCAACGCGGGTATCACCTGACCGCGCACGAGGACGACACCTTCGACCGCCGGATGAGCGTTGGGAACTGAGGCCACGTCGTCGATCATCTCGATCTGTTGCACAAAACGACTGCGCACACCGTACGTCGTGCCCGATAACTCAAAAAGTATGAATGGTTCCATCTCTGTCACCTGAGTTCGGGCGCCTCTTTGGAGTGCGCCAACTTGTTGGCGCTTTCTAATTTGTACCAAAGCGGTGACAAGTCACCGCACTCCAAGGAGGCGCTCAATGTCTTGATGTCACTGCGAGCTGTCGTAGTGCCGTGATATCGAGAATCAAGACCACGCGCTGGTCTCCGAGTTCAGTCGCGCCCGCGATGCCTTTGCTTTGTGCGAGTGGGTCTTTGATAGCCCGCACGACGATCTCGCGCTGCCCCAGTATTCGATCGACCGCCAGGCCCACCGCGTTTGTTTCCTCGCCAATCACGAGGACATGAAAGTTGTCGCCGCGCTGGTGATTCATCTCGAAGACACGTGCGAGTCGAATCAACGGCAGAACTTTTCCGCGATAAGAAATGATTTCATTATTCTCCAATACCTTCGTTGCCGACGACTCGACTTCCAGAACTTCCCTCACCGCCGACTGTGGCACCGCAAACCGCTGCCCATTCACACTGACGATGAGTGCCTCAGCAATCGCGAGCGTCAACGGTAACTCGATCGTGAAAGTCGTGCCTTCGGAAACTTTCGTTGCGAGTGACATTCCCCCGCCGAGTTCTTCCGTTGCTTTCTTGACGACATCCATTCCCACGCCGCGCCCGCTCTCCCGATCAGCTTCATCTCGTGTTGAAAATCCGGGAGTGCAGAGCAGATTCAGTAAAGCTTCGTCATCAAGCTCACCGTTTCCATTGCTCAGACCTTTCGCGTTTGCTCTTTCAAGGATCAGATCGCGATCGATGCCGCGCCCGTCGTCAGCAATCTTGATGACGATCTTCTCGCCGGCCGTCAGCGCGCTGAGGGATAACAAACCCTCGCTTCGTTTGCCTTGTGCCTCACGTTCGGCTGCGGTCTCGAATCCATGACTGACGGCATTGCGCACCAGGTGCATGAACGGATCCATCATCCGCTCGACGACGAACTTGTCGATCTCGGTTTCGCCGCCACTGAGTTGCACGATGACTTTCTTGCCGCTTTCACGTGCGAGGTCACGAACAACGAACATCATGCGTTCAAAGATCTCGCCGATCTGGACCATGCGCACACGCATGACACTCTCGCGCAGATCTCTCAACTGCCGTCCCATGCTCAGACTCGTTTCCTGAAGCGAACGCCACGCGGCAGGCGGGGTAGAACGTTTCAGGTCAGTCAGTTGTTCCTCGAGTCGTGTACGACTGATGACCAGTTCACCGACGATTCGCATCAAATCGTCGAGCCGATCGAGATCGACGCGCACAACGCTCGCGGGAGCAATGGTCGGAACTACCGGGGCTTCCTTTGTTCGTGGCGTGGGATCAACTGCAGCAGGCTTGAAAGTTAGCCCGTCAGCTTCAAGACTCGAGAGCGCGTTCTTGTCAGCGCTGGTAGTGACGATGAACTCGAAAGCGATCTCGCCGGCGCCTTTAACGACGGGCTTCGCCTGAGTAAGTTCTCCAATCTCATGCAGCCGCGCTCGCACGCTGTTCACGTTGATGCCACGGTTTGCCAGTTCAGCTGTGGGCGTGAATTCGACCTGCCAACGATTGGCGGTCACGTCCTCATTCTGTTGAGGAGTTGTTATCTCAACACCGGCTGACTCAGCGGTGACCGCTTGCAAGCGTTCGACGATTTCGTCAATTGACGGAATCGGTTGATCGTTACGGCGCGCATTAATTACGTTCTGAAGTAACGAAACGCCGGACCCGAGCACTTGAAATCCCGTGTCGCTCAAGCCGGCTGTTCCTTCACGCAACTCGCGCAAATAGCTTTCGAGATGGTGAGCGAGTTGTTCGGCGGCGCCGAGTCCAACCATTCCCGAGATACCTTTGAGAGTGTGAAAACTGCGAAAGAGATTGTCGAGCAGCGCGCGATCGACTGCGCGACCGTCGACTTCGTCTTCGAGCGTCACCAGCGAGCGGCGAATAGAGACGAGATGTTCGTCACACTCGGCGTAGTAGTCGTCGAGAAACTGGTCGAAGAACTCACCACGATTGTCGGGATTTGAAGTATCCATCAACTTGCGTGTAGCAATGAGCCGACCACATCGGCCAACTGCCGCGGGTCAAACGGCTTGGTCAGGTAACGATTCGCGCCTGCGGCGAGGGCTTCTGTGCGGCTGGTCTCCTCGCCTTTAGTCGTCAGCACGACGATGGGAATGTTTCGATAGGCGTGATGACTGCGTACAAAACCGATGACCTCCATGCCGTGCATGTCCGGCATGTTAAGGTCGAGGACCATCAGGTCAACTGGTTCTATTGCCAGCCGCTCGATGGCCTCGAGGCCGCTGCCTGCCTGTGTGGACTTTACCTTCCGCAGGGAACCTAAAGACGTAATCACCATGCGCCTCATCGTGGGCGAATCATCAACCACTAAGACATTGTTCATCTTGAGTTCGTCCGGCATTTGTAAAGACACACTTCCCCGGAGGATTTTGCCCGTCGAGGGGGTGCGGGAAGGCAAATCAGGGAACGGGTATTAGGGGACGGTCATTGTACGGGAAAGTATGGGTTTAGCCAAAAGAAACTAACTTGGGCACACGTCAGTACGACCTCGTGGTAGCGGGTGGTGCCGCGCAGCGTTTCGGGATTGGAGCCTACGGCGTACCCACCGGCTACCGCGAGGTGGTTCTGACTGTATCCAAGAATCATTCCCGGAGCGCCAGGGTGAACCCGAAGCCGAAAACTGTTCCAATAATCAGGAAAGTCGCAATAAATCCGAGGGCTTCACTCAGGGACATCTTGCGGTTAATCAGGATTATCAGAGTGATGAACAGCGGCAGGTTACAAACAATGCCCGTTAGCAGCATGAAGTCTCGCCGTGGTTTCACTCCAGCCCCGCGACGTTTGAGCCAGTAGAGACTTGGCAGATACAAAACGAGCATCAACAGCCCGGAAGCCACGACGGCCATCACACCGAAACCCATGATATCCGTCATCGTGAAATCTGCTCCGCCATTGCTGAAATAGAGAGTTGCACAGATGAAGACGAGTCCCAGTGCCCATGCGACGAGCGCGCTTAAGGAGAGTTTGAGAATATTCATTAACAGGTTAACGTCGCCCCGCTCGGGTGATTAACACCTCAGCCGGGATTTGCGTCGCGGTCCATCCATCTCATATCTTCCATCGATAACAAAGCGGCGCCAGGCCGCCGCACTCCAAAAGGAAACGAAATGATTCATCACGCGGTGTCCGTCCTGGGCTTCGTGATCTTCGCGGGTTTGGCGTGGTTACTTTCCAGTAATCGACGCCGTGTTGCGTGGAAGACGATCGCCTGGGGCGTCGCATTGCAACTCATCATCGGTCTAATCATCTTTCGATTGCCCGTTTCGCAGCGAATCTTGCTCTGGCTGAACGACGCTGTCGTGGTCCTGCTGGATGCCTCGAAGAGCGGTTCGGCATTCCTGTTTGGACCACTGGCGGCAGCCCCAGGAGAGTCAGGCTCAGTTGGCTTCATTCTCGTTTTCCAAGTCCTGCCGGTGGTGATTTTCTTTGCGGCATTCACCGCGATGCTCTATCACCTGCGCGTCCTGCAGGTCTTCGTGCGACTCTTCGCCTGGCTCTTTCATCGCACGATGAGAATCAGCGGCGCGGAATCACTATCGAGCGCCGCGAACATCTTTGTTGGCATCGAATCGGCGCTCGTCGTCCGCCCGTATCTCGAGCGAATGACGCGCTCCGAGTTGCTATTAATATTGACTACGGGAATGGCCACCGTCGCTTCGAGTGTGCTCGGCGTATACGTGGCCTTTCTCACTGGCGTCTTTCCACAGATCGCAGGACACCTGATCTCGGCTTCGATCCTCGCTATTCCGGGATGCGTGGTGATATCCAAGCTGTTGATTCCCGAAACTGAAACTCCGGAAACACTCGCCGCCATCCCCGCGGAAGACGAATCGGACCGAGCAAAGAATCTCATCGGCGCAATCATCAACGGAGCAATGGACGGTCTGAGACTTGCCGCCGGAATCTGTGCACTTATCATCGCGATCCTCGGAATCGTAGCCCTGCTCGATAAGCTACTCGGTGTCGCGAGCTCGTGGTTTGGGATGAGTGAACCACTCTCGATCGTGAGAATCCTCGGCTGGATGTTCTATCCATTCGCGTATTTACTCGGGATACAGTCGAGCGACGTTCCCATTGCGGCGCGGTTGTTGGGCGAGCGAGTAATACTGACCGAAGTCTTCTCCTACAACCACCTGGCGCAGGTAATTTCGAGCGGTCAACTAACCGACCCGCGCACAGTCGTAATCCTGAGCTACGCGCTCTGCGGCTTTGCGCATGTCGCGGCCATGGCCATCTTCGTCGGCGGCACCGCAGCCCTCGCGCCCTCGCGCCGCGACGACCTCGCGAGTCTCGGACTGCGGGCATTACTAGCCGCAACCTTAGCAACCCTCATGACCGGCTGCATCGCCGGAATGTTCAGCGGCGGCGAGGGCGTGCTCTTAGTGACACCAAAGTAAAGATCGATCTCGGAAGGAGTGAACATGTCAAAGCGAAACGTTCTTTGGGTTGTCGTCGGGGTACTTCTTGTGCTCGCCGCGACCAGAGTTACAACAATGGCGCAAGCAGACGTGCAAGAGAAGAATCGTCGGGCGATTCAGGAGGGTTTCGACAATTGGCGGCGTGGCGCTGGGAAGAGCGTATTCGATCTACTCGCGTCCGACGTAAAATGGGCCATTGTGGGAAGGTCGGTAGTGGCGGGAACGTATCACAGTCGCCGCGACTTCATGGATCAAGTCACCATTCCTTTCAACAATAGACTATCGACGCCGCTCGTACCCACAGTGCGCGGAATCTACACTGATGGTGATATGGTAATCGTCTTATGGGAGGGCGCCGCAATGGCTCGCGACGGCAGGTCGTACGACAACACATATTCATGGTATCTGAAGATGCGTGATGGAAAGATCGTCAGTGCCACCTCTTTTGAAGACTCCATTGCTTTCGACGAGTTATGGAAACGAATCAGGCCAGTTTACTAATCACGCGTTCACGCAGTCCTATCGCACTCATTCTGGCACTCCTCCTGACGATGTCGGGGTGCTTCACTGTGGTTGGTCAAAAACGTGGATAACGGAACGGCCGAGCCGGTAATTTGGCAACGCATGGTAATTGCCAGCTCGCAAGAGTCGTGTTCGATCTTCGCGCTCGATCTTGAAACGGGAAGAGAGATCTGGAGAGTCGCAGTCCCCGATTGTAAGGTCTACCACGTTCTGGATGATTGATATAGGAGAGAATCAGTTGAAAAGAATTCTGTCGCGGCTCGGTTTCGTCTCTCTTCTCTTAGCGATTTGCTCTTGCAATGCCCACACTCAGAATCAAACTCAGCAAACAAAGACGCCGGACAAACAGAATGACGAGTTGCGAATGCAGATCGAACAGATCGCTGCAGCGGCTAAGGGACACATCGGAGTTGCCGCCGAGGTTCTCGAGACCGGAGAATCAGTCTCGCTCAATCCTCACGAACATTTTCCGATGCAGAGCGTTTATAAACTGCCGATTGGCATGGCGGTGCTGGCCCAGGTTGATAACGGAAAGCTAACTCTCGATCAACTCGTGCGCGTCGAGAACAGTGATTTTGTACACAGTGGGCAGCGCAGTCCGATTCGCGATAAGAATCCAGGAGGCGTCGAGCTAAGCCTCAGGGAACTGTTGCGCTATGCGGTGTCGGAAAGCGACGGTACGGCTTCAGATGTGTTGCTCAAACTCGTCGGCGTTGACGCAGTCAGTAAGTATCTAAACGAGCTTGGCATTAACGAAATCATGGTTGCGAATAGTGAAAAGGAAATCGGACAGAATTGGGAGACGCAGTATCGCAACTGGGCTTCGCCTGCGGGATCGGTTCAGTTGCTGCGCAGTCTGCACGAACGGCGCGGGATCTCCGAAGCGAGTCAGCAACTCCTGTACAAGTTCATGATCGAAACGCCGACATTCCCAACCAGACTAAAGGGATTGTTACCAAAGACGGCTGTTGTCGCACATAAGACCGGCTCGTCTGGCACTAACAACGGCATCACTGCCGCAACAAACGATATCGGCATCGTGACTTTACCGAATGGCCAACACGTGGCGATCGCGGTTTACGTGTCAGACTCTCCAACCGATCTGACAGCGCGCGAAAGAGTGATCGCAGAAATTACCAAAGCCGTTTGGGATAGCGTGACTCGTTCGAAGCAAATGAAGACAAGGCTTGTTCTCTTCCCTGTTCTGTTGCTGCTGCTGTTTGCAGGCTGCACTCGTCAGAAACGCTATCCCCACGAACACCTTCAATCATCCGCATTAGAACCGCTCGATAAACTTCACTCAGTTGACTACACACTCCGCGAAGGCGAAACGCTGGCCAGCGTCGCCAGACAAAGATACGGCCACCAGCATTACTACCGCGTGATCAAGTTGTACAACCATATCGATGACGAAGCCCATGTTCCAGCAAACCAGAGTCTCAAAATACCGGACCTCTCAGCAATTCTGGCCGAAGAGGGTCTAACGAAAGTAATCCCGCAGGAAGTCAATCTAATCCTCTGCTCCCGGGCCAAGTACGACAAGGTCCTAAACCAGTTGCACGATCATCAGCTCTCTGAAGATGTAAAGCAGCAACTACTGGAAGCAGCCGACGATCTTCAGCAGGCTACGCAGAGTCTGAAAGTGATGAAACCCGGCGTGAGGGCAGCACCGCTACGCATGATTCGTCAACTGGAGCAAGTCATGAGCCAGATGAGAGTATTTACTGACACCGGCCAATTCGATTCATACGGCTACGACATCGATATGGTTCAACAGCAATTCGCTTTCGCATTAACATACGCAATCATTTGGGCGAGAGAAGGCTTTAAGTAAATTTAGCCACGGATGACACGGATCCGTGGCTAAATGGTTTACATCGTATCCGGGATCTCAGGCTGGACGAGTTGCGCCAACAACGTTAGCGATTCCTGCCAACCGAGATAGCAAGCCTCAGCCGGAATCATAGCCGGCACTCCCTCTTGCACGATGTTCAATTCCGTTCCAACCATTACCTTCGTCAACGTGATCGTTGTTTTCATTTCTCCGGGCAGATTCGGATCGTCGAACCTGTCGCTGTAGACGATGCGTTCGTTTGGCTGAACCTCCTGATACTCGCCACCAAACGAGTGGCTTTTCCCAGTGCTGAAATTCGTGAATGACATTTTGTAAGAGCCACCGACTTTTGGCTCAAGGTGATGAACCTGGCCCGTGAATCCATGCGGTGGCATCCATTTGCACAATGCACTTGCGTCTATGAATGCTTTGAAGACTCGCTCCGGTGGCGCCTGCAGCACACGGTGGAGCCGGATAGTATTTGTGTTGGTCGTTGTCATGAGTCCTCCTCGTATTAATTAACCACCGGCAATTGCGCCGATGACGTAAAACGGTTCTGCTCCCGATGCGATCGCTTCGGGCAAGAGTGCGTCCGGGGGGTCGTGTGTCACGTCCTCACCACATGCGAAGAACCTCAGCATTGGCCGGCGCTCACCAGCCACATGATCGCGAATGGTTCCACGAAGCATCGGATAACGTGCTTCGATCGCATCAAGGATCGAATGTCGGGTGACTGGACCATCAACCTCGAGTTGCACGTCGCCCGAAACGCCCGCAAGCGCACGCAAATGTGCCGGCAGCACAACCACAATCATGAGAGTGTCTGTACCTCCACTGAAAGTACCGGCGGAAGATCTCGAACAATGGGCGTCCATGTGTCACCGGCATCGGCCGATGCGTACACCTGCCCGCCAGTAGTTCCGAAATAAACGCCACACGAATCAAGCGAGTCGACCGCCATCGCATCGCGCAGTATGTTGACGTAACAATTTTCCTGAGGCAGACCTTTCGTCAGTGCCTCCCACTCGTCACCGCCGGTTCGACTACGATAAACACGTAGCTTGCCGTCGGGCGGAAAGTGTTCGCTGTCGCTCTTGATCGGCACAACGTAAATCGTCTCAGGCTCGTGTGCGTGAACATCGATCACAAATCCGAAATCGGTCGGCAGGTTGCCGCTAATCTCACGCCACGAGTCGCCCGCATCGTCGCTGCGCATCACGTCCCAGTGTTTCTGCATGTACAGCAGGTTTGAATTTGCAGCGTGCTTTGCGATGTGATGAACGCAGTGGCCCACCTCAGCCGTCGGATCTGGAATGTATTGCGAGTTCAATCCCTTATTGATTGGTTTCCAGGTCGCACCACCGTCGTCAGTGCGAAACGCACCCGCGGCGGAGATCGCCACGAAGATCCGGTCTCGATTGTTTTGATCGAGGATCACGGTGTGCAGGCACATGCCACCGGCGCCGGGCTGCCACTGCGATCCTGTGCCGTGACCGCGCAGTCCGGGAAGTTCCTGCCAGGTTTGACCGCCGTTAGTCGAGCGAAACAAAGCGGCATCTTCAATACCCGCATAGACGGTGTCTGGATCGTCGAATGAAGGTTCAATATGCCAGACTCGTTTGAACTCCCATGGATGTGGAGTGCCGTCATAAAACTGATGGGTCGTGAGTGGTTTGCCGGTTTCGTCGGAGGTGTCGTAAACAAATTTATTGCTCTCACCCTTCGGCATTCCATCGGGCGTGGTCGTCAGTTCGCCGGCGGGTGTTCCCGGTTGGAACCAGTTCTGACCGCCGTCGTCTGAGCGTTGAATGATTTGTCCGAACCAGCCACTGGTTTGAGACGCGTAAATCCGGTTCGGATCAACTGGGGACCCCTTAACGTGATAAATCTCCCATCCGGCGAAGTGTGGGCCACTCACATCCCACTTTTCGCGCTTTCCATCTGAAGTCAGAATAAACGCCCCCTTCCGGGTGCCTACGAGTACTCGTACATTGCTCATCTTTTCGTTCCTTTTCAGCGTCTGATAGCAAATTCGACTCCTTTTAACATAAGTCGAACGGCTAGTTGTGAATTCGACAATTTACGAAGACTTTTTTTGCCAGTGAAAACGCGGATTCGATCCGGATAAGGAGCGGATTTTTCTGGAACTTTTTGCCCGCTCGTTCGTCTAAGATGACTGGAATTCGAATCTGGTCAACAGTCAAAGCTCGCAAAATGGCCGCAATTGCACCGAAAGAAGCTGTAAAAGACGCGATTTTGGATGCCACGGACCGCCTTCTGGCCCTCTTTGGCTACCGTAAAATGACGGTGGAGGACATTGCCGCGGAGGCTGGGATTGGTAAGGGCACCATCTACCTCCATTTCAGCAGCAAAGAAGAGGTCGTGCTCTCGCATATCGACCGGATTGTCGATCGGCTGAAGGAACAGCTGAAGGAGATTGCCCGCTCCGATGTGCCCGCCGCCGAACGTCTCCGGCTGATGCTCCTAACGCGCGTGTTGTTTCGCTTCGACAGCATCCAGCACTACACGCAGAGTCTTAACGATCTTCTGGCAGCTCTGCGTCCCGGATTACTCAGGCGTCGCGCGCAATATTTTGACGCCGAGGCGCAAATCTTTGCCGAAGTCCTGGCGGAAGGAAGCCGAACCGGCGAGTTTAGTTTTGACGACGAGCACGCCACTGCACATGCGCTCCTGCAAGCGACGAATGGATTGCTGCCATACAGCCTGAGCACAACCGAACTGGGCGAACGTGCCGAAGTTGAGCAACGGGCCAACGACGTCGCCAACCTGATGCTGCGTGGCCTGCTCAACCGTAAATAAAATCAACCTTCAAGAAGGAGAACTACAAATGCTTACATCGACGGCCTCCAAGATCATTTTCCGTCTGGCGGTCCTTTGCTTATTCGTACTTTCCGTTGTGACTGCCGGCTTCGCACAGCCGGAACAACCGGACCTCACGATCGACGCCGCAACACGAACGCAGGTGGTCGACACAATTCTAAAACGGCTTAATGAGTCGTACGTGTTTCCCGACATCGCGAAGAAGATGGAAACGTCGATTCGCGAAAAAGCAGCTAAGAAGGAATACGATCAGATCACGAGCGCGAAGCAGTTTGCGAACACTCTGACGAACGATCTACAGGCTGTCAGCCATGACAAGCACCTTCGCGTGCGCTATTCGAATGAAGCAATTCCTGAGCGTGGCCCAAGACAGGAACCCACCGCCGAAGAACGCGAACAAAGAAAGCGCGATCTAACCTGGATGAATCACGGCTTCAGCAAAGTTGAACGTCTGCGTGGCAACATCGGTTATCTCGAGTTCCTCAACTTCATGGACGAAGAACTCGGCGCAGAGACCGTCGCCGCCGCAATGAACTTTGTTAACGGAACTGACGCTCTGATCATCGACATGAGAAACAACGGCGGTGGGAATCCGGCGATGGTGGCACTTGTTTGTTCTTACTTGTTTGGTCCCGAGCCGGTTCACCTGAACGATCTCTACTGGCGCGAAGGCAATCGCACTGACGAGTTCTGGACGAAGAAAGAGATCGCCGGCAAGCGATACCTGAACAAAGACGTGTATGTGCTGACCAGCAAACGGACGTTCTCAGGCGCCGAAGAATTCACTTACAACCTGAAGAACCTCAAGCGCGCCACGATCATCGGCGAGACCACCGGTGGCGGCGCACATCCGGGCGGAGGTTTCCGCATCAGCGAGCACTTCGGAATGTTCATTCCAACCGGACGTGCGATCAGTCCGATCACGAAGACGAATTGGGAAGGCACGGGCGTAACACCTGACATTAACGTTCCTGCAGAGCAAGCGCTGCTCGTCGCTCGTATCATGGCGCTCAAGAAATCGACGCCAACGATAACGAATACGGATCGCAAGGCAGCGATGACAGAAGAGATTCAGAATCTCGAGAAAGAGCTCACGGCGATCAAGTCGAAGAGTTAAATATTTAGCCACGGATTGCACGGAAAAAGCATGGATAAATCCGCTCTCTCAAATCTGTGTAATCCGTGGCTAATTGCGTTAGACTCAAGGCATGAAACGTACAGTTTTCTTTCTATTAGTTCTTGCCTTCTCATCAATAACAACCAACGCACAAAACTGGCCTTCGTTCCGGGGACCGAACGCGTCCGGCATTGCAGAAGGCACAAACCCACCTACCGCCTGGGACCTGGAAAAGACACAGAACGTACTCTGGAAAACCAACCTTCCCGGTCTCTCACACTCAAGCCCGATTATTTGGGGAAACCAAATTTTTGTGATCACTGCTGTTAGCAGTGACGCAAACGCCAGTTTCAAAGCGAAGGATCGAGGCATCGACCTGGCAAACGATGACGCCCGCCACACGTGGATGATCTTCGCACTCGACAAACGCAACGGGCGCGTGCTCTGGAAAGACAAACCGTACGAAGGCGTGCCGCGCGCGAAGCGACACGTCAAAGCAACCCAAGCCAATTCCACTCCAGTCACCGACGGACGTTACGTTGTTGCAGCTTTCGGCTCTGAAGGTCTCGCCTGCTACGACACAAACGGTAAGTTGCTGTGGAAACAAGATCTCGGGGTGTTGAATCCGGGACTGTGGGACGACAAAGAGTCGTCATGGGGACACTCGAGTAGTCCGATCATCTATCGTGATCTGGTGATCGTCCAGGCTGATGGTCACGAACAGTCGTTCATCGCCGCATTCAATTTGAAAGACGGCAAACAGGCCTGGCGTGTCGAACGCAACGAGATCACGTCGTGGACCACACCCAGTATTTACCAGGGCAAGGATCGCACAGAGTTGATAGCCAACGGCGGCCGGTACATTCGCGGTTACGACCCATTGACAGGCAAGGAACTGTGGCGCTTTTCAGATAACGACACGCAAGTGAAGATGCAGGCGCCACTCATCGCAAACGATCTCATCTACATCACGGGCGGCTATCCTCCGGGACGTGCGATGTACGTGTTTCGGCCGGGAGCAACTGGCGATATCTCACTCAAAGCAGGTGAAGAGACAAACGCATTTCTTGCGTGGCGTACGAGCAAAGGCAGCCCTTATACACCGACGCCGATCGTCTACGGCGATCAGTTCTACGTTGTTGCTGATAATGGGGTGCTCAGCAGCTATGACGCGAAAACCGGCGAGCTCATCTACCAACAACGGTTGCCGACGTCGTTTAGCGCGTCACCGGTTGCAGCCGATGGCAAGTTGTACCTTGCGAGTGAAGACGGCGATGTGTTCGTAGTCAAAGCCGGCCGGCAGTATGAGTTGCTCTCGAAGAACGTGATGGGCCAACCACTGATGGCGACCCCCGCCCTCACGCAAGGTATGCTGATCGTGCGTGGAGACAAGGCAATCTACGCCATCGGTGAACGCAGGTCGGCGAAGAACTAGGCTGTGACACGACGGACAGGACAAGATTTTTACACATCAGTAGCAGTCGGTACGCTCGTTCTGGCCGCAACGCTGGTGCTGAGTCATCGCGGTGGACCAGCAAAGACTAAGAGCATGCCTCGTGTTCAGGACGTTATTGCGACTGCTGAAACTGAACCAGTCAGCACTGGTGGCGACTCCGCCGACGATCCAACTCTCTGGGTAAACCCATCCGACGCTCAGCAAAGTCTTCTGATCGGAACCAACAAGAAACGGGGGCTCGCCGTGTACGATCTTTCCGGCAAGGAGACACAGTTTCTCGCTGACGGCGAAATGAACAATGTGGACCATCGTGACGACTTTCCGCTCGATGGAAAGAAAGTCCCGATCGTCACTGCCAGCAACCGCAGCAACAGCTCGATCGCGATCTACAGGATCAATGTTGAAACAAAGCGATTGGAAAGTGTCGCCGTGGGTATTATCAAGATATTTGAGGCCTACGGCTCGTGTATGTATCGGAGCGGTAAGAGCGGCAGATTCTATTACTTCGGCACAAGCAAGCAGGGCCTGGTGGAGCAATACGAGTTATTCGACGCCGGCAACGGAACCGTAAACGCAAAGAAAGTCAGGCAGATCAACGTGGGCACGCAGCTGGAAGGCTGTGTTGCTGATGACGAGCTCGGATATCTCTACGTTGGTGAGGAAGAGGTCGGCATCTGGAAGTACCACGCTGAGCCGGATGCAAATCTTGAACGAGTCAAAGTTGACGGAGTCGGATCAGGCACTCTGGTCGCCGATGTTGAAGGACTCACAATCGCGTACGGAGCTGATGGCAAGGGTTATCTGATTGCGTCGAGTCAGGGCAATAGCACGTTTGCAGTCTATCGTCGTGAAGACACTAACGCTTACGTAAAGTCATTTCGCATCGTGGCCGGCGAGAAGATCGACCGCGTAACCGAAACCGACGGGATATATGTCACCACGGCCAACCTTGGCCCACTCTTCCCCAAAGGCGTCTTCATCGCGCAGGACGGCGCCGACGACACGGGCAAACAGAACTTCAAGCTCGTCCCATGGCAGTTGATCGAAGGTAACTAAAACCCTCACTTGGATAGGGTCAGAACCACCATGCGGTAGCGGGTGGGTACGCCGTAGGCTCCAATCGAACAACGCTGCGCGGCACCCACCGCTACCGCGTGGTGGTTCTGACTGTATCCAAGGACGTTTGCTGACTCTCATGGAAGACTTTCTAACGCGCGGCACAGTCTGGATTTCGATTTTGGCTTATACGGTCGGGTGTGTTGTGTTCGCGCGCCGGCAGGATCGGTGGGCGCGGCTGGCGTGGACCGTCGGCTGTGCTGCTCTTCTCGCACATTACATTTGCGCGTTCCAATTTTTTCACGCGTGGAGTCATACGTCCGCTTATATTGACACGGCTCGCCAAACCGCTGAGGTATTTGGTATCAACTGGGGTGGTGGTGTTTTTATAAACTACGCGCTGGCGATTTTATGGATCGGCGATGTCGGCTCGTGGTGGTTTGCAGGACTGAGTTCGTATCGGCGTCGCCCATGGTTACTGATACTGCTCTGGCACGGCTTCCTGATCTTCATCATCTTCAACGCAACGGTTGTTTTTAAAGACGGATTAGCTCGATGGATTGGAATACTTGTGACGTTATGTCTGTGTCTTAGCTGGATCGTTATCAATCGGCAGCGTTCGTCATCAAATTCTTGTGGCTACTGAAATACGCCAACGCCCTTTTGCACTCCCGTTCTATTACGGCTGGGTGCACGTCTTCATCGCTGCCCTTGCGATGGTGGGAACTCTGCCAGGACGAACGCAGGGTCTCGGATTAATAACAGAGCCACTCCTCCAGGATCTGCAAATAGATCGAGTCTCGTTCGCGCGCATAAATCTTTGGGCTACCTTGATCGGTGCTTTGTTCTCCATCGGCGTGGGACGGCTGATCGATCGTTTCGGCAGCCGGATCGTGCTCACAGTCGTGGCCGTCTTGCTAGCCTTTGTCGTCTTCGGGATGAGCGTCACGCACCAGATCGCGGCGATTGCAATCCTGATTACTCTCACGCGTGGACTCGGCCAGAGCGCACTCTCAGTCGTCAGCATCACGATAGTCGGACAGTGGTTTGTGCGTCGACTCAACCTGGCGATGGCCATATACACAATCGCCTTGAGCATCGGCTTCATGATGGCATTTCCGTGGGTCGGCACGATCGTGCAGGTGAGTGGCTGGCGCGCCGCCTGGTGGCTCATCGGACTCGCGTTGTTGTTCGGACTTGCACCACTCGCGATTTTATTCGTCCGTCGCTCGCCCGAGTCTATTTCGATCGATCCCGATGGGGAACGGCAACAAGATCTCGGTAACGAGACGGCTTATACACTCACCGAAGCACTTTCAACGCCGAGCTTCTGGGTCTTCGGGATATCGAGCGCCATCTACGGCCTGATCGCTTCCGGCATCGCTCTCTTCAACGAATCGATCCTGGCTGAACGAAATTTCGATGCTGCCACCTACTATCGCAGTCTCGTTATCGTCGCGCTGACTTCGCTCGTCGGAAACTTTCTCGGCGGCTGGATCGCTTCAAAATGGAAGATCAATCGCTTGCTCTCGCTAGCGATGGTCCTGCTGGCCGGCTCACTTCTCGCGCTGCCGCACGTCGCCACCCAAGTTCACGTAGTAATCTATGCAGCTGTGATGGGAATAGCGGGTGGATTCGTGATCGTGATCTTTTTTAGTTACTGGAGCGCCGCTTATGGACGAAAACATCTCGGCAAGATTCAGGGCGCGGCGCAGGCACTGACCGTGATCGCCTCAGCGCTTGGACCACTCATCCTCGCCGAAACCCACAGCCTTACCGGCTCGTATGCGGCGATCTTCTATCTGCTCGCGATTGTGGTCACGGCACTGGCGCTGCTTGCCTGGTTCGTGAACACGCCGATTGAATCAACGAGCACGTGATTTAATCACATTGCCGATCACGTCCGGTTTAGAGTTGTCGCGCTCCAGATGTGGATACCGTGCTCCGCCGTGATAGTCGAGTTTGTACGTCTCGCGGAAACTGCCATTTTCGACGACGAGTTCGATCGGCGCTGTACCGTTCTTCGCTGAACCCATAGCTTCCTGCAGAAGCTCACTGGACCATCCTCGTCCGTTCACCGAAACGATCTTCATCCCTGGCGCCATCCCCGATTTGAACGCAACGAGATTCGGATTGACGTCCATCACCGTCCCGTCTTCCTTCAACAGCATGCCGAGCGAAAACGACAGATCGATGCTCTTGCGCGCGTGATCCCCGATCCGAATCTGCGTGTTCGGCTTGTCTGTAAACACGAGCTTCCAGCCGCCATTTCTGATGCCGCCGGTGGGTGCGTGTGGATTGATCGCATTGACGCGCTCGTTGAGGAAACTGCGCCAATCGTACGGCATGACTTCGTTGAGTGTATTCACTACATCATCGAACGTGTAAGTTTTGAGCAGTGGCGCCGAGTCCTGGCCGCCATGGAATCGCCTGCAGAAATCGTCGAGCGAGAGTTTTCCGTTACTTCTGGTTCGAATAAGGACGTCGGCGTCCAGCCAAACCAGTGAGCCTTCGTCGTAGTAGTCAACCCGGCGACGATAGTTCATCCAGGCGCGATCCGATGGATATGTAAACTGGACAGCCGTGGCCGTATCGACAAGCGGGCGCCATTGACGACCCGATTGGTTTTCCATTTCAGCAGCCACCGCGGCCATCGCTTCGCGAAAGTCTTCCGCGGTCCAGAGACCGCTGCGTGCCGGCAGCACTTTGCCGAGATACTGAGTTAGCCCTTCGTAAACCCACAACAATTCGCCACGCATCGGCTGTTCGAAATCAGGCGTCGCCAGACCGGCCGGACGCCGATACTTTCCATTCCACGAATGAACGTATTCATGGCCCATCAACTCTGCGAAGTCGAGTAACTCGAGCTCCTCGCTGAATGCTTTCTCGCCGACTCCGTCTTCGCTGGATTCGTGATGCTCCAGTCCTTCGCTTCCGCCATGGTCGCTCAGCGTTACAAGGAATTTGTAACTTCGGTAATGGCGCGCGCCGAACAACGCGTAGGCTTCCTGATCCATCCGTTTCAAACCTGCCAGCGTCTCGGGCTTCATTTCCAATGCGGCATTCGTGTCGGCGACGGCGTCGACCTCGTCCATGATGCCTGACGAAGTGAGTGGAAACTTGCGAAAGTGCGTGCCGATGATTGCCGGCGAATCCACGAGTTGCGTAAGCGAGACCTCCTGGAATTGCAGTTCACCATTGCTGTCACTGACGACCGGCAGAGCAGATGCGAATCGCCATCCCGCCGGCAATTTCAACGACGCTTTGACATTGATCGCATCGCTACTAATGCCTTGTGTGTAAACCAGCAAACGATTCCACTTGATACGTGCCAGCTTCGCACTCGCTGTGCTTTCCGGTTGCGAAGCGTCATCGAACGCGACGTCGAGAACGGCTACTCCCTGTGGGATCTCGCAATGAAAGGCAAACATCTCCACGTCGTCGCGCTGCCAGGCGATTGGCTTTCCAGCGGCGCTTAGCCTCAGACCAACCATATTGTTGATTGGACCAGTGGGACTGTGTTCGCCGGGAATCCACTTTGGATAGAAGAGCGTCAGTGGACCGGGTTTGACTGGGATTCTGAGTTTGCTATGGACGAGGTTCCGCGCCGCCTCGGTAGCGTCGACCGTGAGCGTCATTGCTTGAGCCAACGCAGTAGAAATATTTACAAAAAATAGTAGTACGCCGATGCAAAGGATTCGAATCGATTTCATGAATCCTATTGAACCAAGAACCGGGGTGCGGCCACAAATGCCGTTTGCTTACGGACGCGGAAACGTTTTTCACGATTCTGTCATATCGGGTGAGGCAGGAAAACTGTCATAGAGTTCTTGCCCAAACTAATAAAACGAAAAACGGAGACCTCCCATGCAGCAAATTACACGGTCGATTTATTTGGTCGAAGCAGGAGAGCGGGTGACGCTTGAAATCGAAGCCGTAAAAGTCGGGAATTTCACCACCTTTGTCGTCGATGGGCAGCAGATTGCCAGTATTCCCGGTAGTGACCCCCAAACCTTCCAACCGTTTACGGTGACGGTAGGACCAGGTCTCACACATTTCGGTAGAGTTGATGCCCACTTTCCAGCAACAGCTCCCGATGATGCCCACTACCAACTCTTTCTTACTGGCAGCGCAGGCGGCGGTAGATTCACCGGATCAGATATCAAGAAATTAAACCTGAGCCATGCCCGAGGGTTGGAATTTCGGCGTTAGGCCATTCAGGTTGGAGGACGATACCGGTCGTATCTCTCACTCCCAGGAGAAAATTTATGCTATCCACTTACAAACGACTACCGAAAATACTTGTTGGTGTTTGCATCGTGGCGCTGTTGTCACCTGTCCTGGCGCTTGCTCAGGATGGCGCAACGCAAAAGCTGCGCGATGAGATCGCGTCAATGGAAAAGGTTGATAGGGACCCGAGTACGCTCGATGAAACAAGGGATTTGAATCGTAATTTGCTGGCTGGAAAGCGAGCTACGCTTGCGGAACGCCTGACAAAGGAGATCGACGGCCTTCAGAAGTACGCCCAAACAATGGACAGTTCTCTGTCTGAGAGCGACAAGGAGAAAATTGCGACTCGTATATCTTCCCTTCGTCAGGAACGAGAAGCGCTCCAGCGTCCTTTAACTGCAACATCGGCGGTTCCAACTCCCACGATTAAGCCCAGTACCAGTTCGAATTCGAATGCGACCTTGGCTAGTGACTCTCTTGTTAATACGAGCACCCAAAACGTCTCGAATCATCCAACGGGAGCAAATGCGGGAGCCGCGGCAACCCCTCAACAAGTATTCGTCTCCACGTGTTTTCCCGACGCACCGAATGATCTCACCAACACGGCCAGAGCTGCTGCCGAATTATTTATTACTGATGACGACGCAAGTTCTCAATTTGGCGACCTGACCTTCTACGCGATCGTCCATACCGTCGCAATTCAAGCTGGTCGAAACGATTTGTTGAAAGATATCGAAGTTGAGCAACTTCAGGAACAAACCCGGCGAACCGACAAGCAAATCGGAGCCGGCTCAAATTCGGCCGGCTCGACGAGCGCCATTGACAAACCCAACTTTGCGGAAATTCTAGGGTTCGCTGTTGAGCATGGCGCCATCCAACAAGCCGTCAATGGTACGACACTCACTCTCAGCACAACTCCTTATCTCTTTACGACACTGAAAGGCCAGGATACCAAAACTAACTTTCCCAATTTCAAGGAACCTGAATTCCTGAACCGTGAGGATACACAAAGTAATTACAAAAAATACGGCTATCTAACACGGCTTGGGGTATCTGCAAACTTCAACATTCAGGATGAAGATAACCCGCTTGCCAGTGCTCGCCGGCAGCAACTGACGGACTGGTCGGTACGTCTGCGTCTTTCGAAGGATCGCTCGACTCGATCAGAAAATGTCGAAGAATATTGGGATGACGTAAAGGATGATTTTGCGCGAGAAAGTGTGGTTATCACTGACTTGCTTAGAAGAACGTTTCAAAGTGATGTTGCACTTGAAGCGCAACGAAGGGATTTTGTAGACCGCCTCCTGAATTTACTGAAAGAACAATCATCGAAGGAGATCCACGACAGCAAGACTCTCACAGACAACGAAAAAATCCGCCAGATCGCTGAGAAGATCGTTTGCCGCGTTAAGAGCGACCTAATCGATCCCATCAAACTAGACACGTTCAAAATCAGTCCGGATAGCAAACAACGAATTATCGACGTAACGTTGCCCGCCTTCGCGACGGCAAAGCAAGCTAAAAAGGACGCGCTGGCACGTTTTCAGTCCAAGATTGATGCACTCAGTCTGAAACCGATCTTCAGTCTTGCCTACAACAATATCCGGCCGCCTTTAGGCTCAAACTACTCCGAGCTGAAAGTGCTCTACCAGAAGAAGGCCTTCGATCCCATCAGCCTGATCGCCAACGCCGGGGTTTCTTTCTACCACAAGCCAAACGATCTGCTGAGACAGAAGACTGTGCGCGATTTCTCGACTTCTCTTTCTCTTGAAGGCAGCTTCCGAAGCCCGTTCATGGTCGAGTCGAAGGACGATAGTCAAATCACCTATTCGTTTACGGGACGGTACGAACGATTCTTCGAGAACCAGTACTTCGCCGGCAGAAAAGCTGATATCGCTGTGGCCCAATTTAAGTTCGAAATACCAATTGCTGCGGGGATGTCGTTTCCTTTCTCCGTCACGTATGCAAACTCCTCAGAGCTAATCAAGGAAAATAAAGTCCGTGCGAACTTCGGCTTCACTTTCGACACCGACAAGCTGCTCAAGGCGTTGGCGTTAAGCAAACTGCCAAATCCGTAACGGTAGCTGGCTAAATCCCGAGAATTCTTCCAACGCGAAGGAGGACTAGATGCCTTATCAATCAACGCCTGAAGACAGAAGGCGTGCATATACTATCGGCGCTGTTTACGTTCTCTTAGCGATTGCGCTCGCCCTGATGCTCTTTAAGATATGGCCGCCAATACCCTGGCCTTCTGATAAAGAAGAAGACCAGGAACGACTCGCTGCGCTTGTTGCCGACGTCGCCTGTACACCGGACACTGCCAAAGCTAAAGACAATCAGGCCGCGAGTTCCACCGAAGCAGGTAAGGCTGGTCCGACCGCAACTGCAAGTCCAACCTCCACTGCTACCCAATCCGCAACATCGAGTCCAAGTGGGACGCAGGCTGCTGTGCGTGCTACACCTCTAGCGTCAGCGACTACCAGCCAACCCCCACCCCCAGTTGGTACTCCGGCGGCTTCCGCTACTCAGGCGCCTGCCACTACTCCGCGCACTAACCCGAAGACTGGCGAGCTCGAAATTATTCCCATGAAGCTCTTTGGACAATGCGTGCAAACTACATTTGACGAACGACTGTTGCTCCTCGTGATTGTCGTCGGGATGATTGGCGCCTTCGTGCATGGCGCCACCTCGCTTGCGGATTACCTCGGCAACAATGCTTTCAATAAGAATTGGACCTGGTTCTATCTGCTAAGACCAGCCATTGGTATGGCCCTGGCGCTGGTTTTTTATTTCGCGATTCGCGGTGGGTTTCTATCTACAACCGGAGGCGCGAAAGACATTAACCCTTATGGCATTGCCGCGCTTGCTGGAATGGTGGGCATGTTCTCAAAGCAGGCGACCGATAAACTGGGTGAAATCTTTTCAACACTTTTCCGATCGGCGCCAGGTCAGGGTGACGATCAAAGAAAAGATTCGCTCGACGGAACGACTGCTGCGTCCTTTAAGCTTGATCCAGCCACCGTCGTTGCCGGAGGCGATGCCTTCACCCTGACTATTAATGGAACCGGGTTTGTTGACGGCGCCACCGTAATCATCAACGACAACCCCCCACAACCGGCAACTTTCGTCAGTGCCACTCAATTAACTACGCAAATTGCGAAAGAAACAATTGCGAACGCAGGCACACTGAAACTTACTGTCGTCAATAAGGATCAGACGAAGATTGGACCAGTTGATCTGGTTGTTTCAGCAGCCGGTACTAGTGCTGACTCTGCTTCTACGTCTACGTCTGAGCCGCCTGAACAACCCGTTACCGGCGAAGGTGGCGGTGATGCGGATCTGATCGACGGCTGTGATGTTGAAATGAAGGCTGACACTCCGGACGAAGATCTCCCGATAACTGAAGGAGGTGTGAAGTAACATGGCATTCCAACTAATCTGGCTGCCGGACGTTTTAGAGGAGGCGGGCTTGAAGATTTCACGCGTCGAGGGATTTGAAAATCGAGGTCAAGGCGACATGGGAGACGTCTTTGGAGTTATCTGCCATCACACCGGAAGCAAAAATCCGCGACGACTCAACATGCCAACGCTTCGTTCCCTGCGCGATGGTCGCAAGGCGAGTCCTGGATTGGCGGCATTGCCTGGACCACTTGCTCAGCTTGGTTTAGCACGCGACGGAACGTACTTCGTGGTCGCCGCCGGTCGGGCGATTCATGCTGGTCCTGGTAGTTTTAAGAACGTCAGCGGTAATCGACGCTTTATTGGCATCGAGGCGGAGAACGAAGGAACCATGGGCGACTTTCCCTGGCCGAACGTACAACTTGATGCTTACCACCGCGGCGTTGCAGCGATCCTGAAGCATCTCGGCAAGGATTCGTCATTCTGCTGTGGTCATAAGGAATACGCGCCCGGTCGAAAGCCTGATCCTGATCTAAACATGACGGAGTTTCGGGCCTCGGTTCAAGCCATCATGGATGGAAGTGGACCGCCGCCGCCGATCATTCCCGATGAAGAGCCGCAACCGCAACCTGGTCAGGCGCCGCGTCCCACGTTGCGGCGTCCCGCGCAAGGCGATCTCGTCAAGGTGATTCAGTCAAAGGTTGGCGCAACGGCCGATGGTAAGTTTGGTCCAAAGACGGAAGCCGCTGTGCGAACGTTCCAACGCAATCACTCGCTTATCCCGGACGGCATCGTTGGACCAAAAACCTGGCACGCGCTCGATGCGGCCTAGTCCTTAACCACAGATTACGCAGATTAGATCTCGATCTTGTAGCGTTTAATCTTTGTATTGAGTGTGGTGACTTTGGTGCCTAGCAGGCGCGCGGCCTGACGTTGGCGGCCGCCGGTGTGAATCAGTGCGCTGCGGATTAGTTCCGTTTCGAAGCGTCGCACTTCAGCTTGCAGATCGATCGTCTCATTCGGCTCTTCCATGTCCTCGGCGGATGCAATCTCGCGCAACAGTGTCAAAGCCAGAACCTTTAGATAACTGATACGGCTGTCAAACAGCGACGATCGATTCAGGCGAGTAGCCAAACGAGCCGGTAGGAACTTTGAACTGGATCTATTCGGCATTGAGGAGCTGCTAACAAACTCGTTCATACAGTTACCTCCGAATTATTGGAGCGCCATTGTTCGTCAGCTCATCCGAAGCGCAAGACACGTGCCTGTTCGGTTGTCGCAGCGTGAGGCCAGTTCATCACTCGTATCAGACCCTTTGTCCCAAAGAGCCGTTCATGAATTTGGATTTTTATAATGACGGGTGCATTGTAATGTGAGGCGTCTACAGGTCTTCGTATATGACTGTAGTTGGAAAGGTTGTCCAGGTATGAAAAAAGAGGAGTGCGGCCGGGGCTGCACTCCTCTTTGTCGTCGGGGAGAGTGAAGAGTTAGAAGTTGAATCTGAAAACAAACTGCACTGGCCGGCCACCCGGATCGTTCGTCGTCGAAATATCCTGATAAGCCGAGGTGATCAATCCGAAGGTTGCAGCCGTATAACTCGGCGTCTGCAAACCAAGATTGGTCCCAGTCAGTTTCGGATCGTCAACTGCCGAACTACCACCAACCAGGAAGTTGATGTTGTTGAAAGCGTTCAGCAGCTCAACTCGAAACTCGATGTTCTTCGTTTCGTTGAAGCGGATCTTCTTGACCAGACTCATGTCGAAACGAACAAAGCGTGGTCCTTCGAGAATCAGATTGGCAAAACCACACTGACCCACGAAAGCCTGAACACAACCGTTGCTGTTTGCAGGCGCGATGTATCTGCCCGTCGGCGCACCCAGCGCACCGTAGCCAGCCCCGGTTGCCGACACGCTGAACGCGCGCCGTGTGTTGAGAATGATGTCTTCAGGCAGGAACGCAACCGTGCGGTTCGGCAGTTTCCGTGCATCGACCGCCTGCTGCAACTCTTTCACATCCATTCCAACTAACTGAACGTTGCCGAGTGCAAAAGGCCGGCCACTCTGAATGCGAGCGGTACCATGCCATTCCCAGCCTCCAACGAGGTGATTGGTCAGCCCGTTCGCGTCACCCATGACCCAATGTCCACGACCAAAAGGCATTTCATAAATCCAGTTTGCCTTGAAGGCGTGTTGAATGTCCTGAGGCGCGCGATAACGCTCCAGCGGTTTGTTGAGATCGCTGCGGAGAGTCAATGGCTGTCCCGCCGAGCTCTGGCTGGAGGCGTAGAAGTTGGTGAGCGACTTGGACCACGTGTAGCTCATCTGCAGCAACAAGCCTGCAGACATGCGACGACGAAACTCGAGTTGCAGCGCGTCGTACCACGTGTCGACGTCATTCGTAGTTAACGTCACCGACTGAATTCCCGCACCAAGCAGGCCGACAGTTGGGTTAACCACAAAGAAGTTCTCTGGTGATCCAGCCGCCACTCCGTTTGCCAGAAAATTATTCTGCAAAGCAGTTGCAAAGGCGACCGGGTTGGCGAAGTTTGGATTCAACTGCGTGAGACGAGTCGTGTTCGTGAACTGCGCTACACCAGCATAAGCTGCAGCACTGTTCGCGTTCGCTCGGCTACCAGTAAAGAATCCAAGCATGATCGGCAGAGGCTGCGTTCCCGTGCCGTTGCCGAAAAATGCATACGTGTTACCACGTCCGGCATTCCGGTTGGCTACGAGGTTCGCCTGCGCCTGACGAAACTCACTCAGGAAGCCATTCTCGAGAATGTTGACTTCATTGAGTCCGTAACGTCTCCAAAGATCACGACCACGAGTGCCGACGTATCGCGCTTCGACAACAGTGTCTTTGAATATCTCGCGCTGTACGCCGAAGTTCCACGAGTGGACCAGGCCGGTTTTTAGGTTTGGATCGAAACCGCCAATCGTATCCAATGGCTGAACGCTGATTGGATAGCTTGGCGTATCCGCGAAGGCCGGTGGCGCGAGCGCCGCGCGATTGCGGAACAATGTGCCGATCGGCAGGTTCCCGGTATCGACGTCGCTGCTCAACGCAAGCGTGCCGCCAGGATTGCCCTGAAGGATCTGCGTGATATTGCCGAGGCCTTCGCGCACGAATGCGACGGAGTATCCGCCTCGAATTACGCTCTGACCCGCGTCTCCGAAGAAGCGATGAAGGAGTCCGCTTTGGAAGTTCGGGCTCCAGGCAACACTCGCACTCGGTGCGAAGTTGTTCCAGTCAGCCTTGTAGAGTTCCTCTCCGATACCCAAAGGAGTTAACTGAGTCGTGCTGCCCGTCAAGGTACCGGGTTTGAAGAGATTTCCTTCACCCGATTCACCGAACAAGCCTGCGAACGTCGCCTTCGCAAAGTTCTCGTTCTGAGAGGTGATCGGCTGTTGCGGTTCCCAACGAACACCAAAATTAACCGTTACATTGGGTCGGAAACGCCACGAGTCCTGACCAAACAACGCGTACTGTGGCTGACGAAACTGCAGAATCTGCCCACCGAATAACCCGTAATGACCATCGTTCAGAAATGCTGTCCGATCGATGGCAGTCACGCGTCCGGTTAGCGTTGCATAAAGTTGGGCTGCTGTCGCAAGGTCGGCCGCGGAGGCGCCCGGGAAGTTAGCGGAGGTGAAAAGATCCTCTGCCGGGTCACCTTCGGCAATGCCGAAGTTCACATTGCCCACGACGTTGTTTACTGCATTTGAAAACGTCTTGATTAGATTGTAGTTACCGCCGAAGTTGAAAGAGTGTTTGCCTTTGACCCAGGTCATCGAATCAGAGAAATCAAAGCTTGGCGTGTTTCGATGGCTGGACCCGAAGTTGACGCCGAATGCTCTGTTGCCTCGTTGCGGAAATGCAGCCACTGCAGAAGCGTCAGTGATTCCCAAATCGAAGAGATTCAGGTCAAAGCCGCCCTGGTTGGCAAACTGATCCGGACCGATTGGTCCAAAGTTTGACTGACCACCGAGCATGCCGAAGCGTGCTTCGTTAACCAGGTTAGGCGTCAGAGTTGAACGCAGCGATGTGACGTTGGTCCAACGCTGTGAGTTCTGACCGGCTGAGTTTGGAAATCCGGGGAACGACGGATCTGTGAAGTTCAAAAAATCGACAGGCTTGCCGCCGAACTCCTGGTAGTTCCAAACATTCGACAAAGCATGATTCGGAGTGAGATTGAAGTCGAGACGAACGGTCGTGAAATAACGATCCTGACCGCCCTGTCCGACGAAGTTGAATTGCTGACGATTGGGATCGCCGGCGATTGGCGCGATAGTGCCTGCGGACGTCGAAGCGCGAATGTCGCTCAAGAGCGTTGCGAGAGTTGGATCGACAGTTGATGTGAAACCGTGAGCACCCGCGAGGTTGAGCACGTTAACCTGCGCGCCAGAGGTTGTCGTAAATATTCCCTGTTGCGCTAGTGGGCTAAGAATCGTGCGTTGTCGCAGTTGCTGTTCGGGCAGGCGAAACTCTTCGTAGTTAACGAAGAAGAATGCCTTGTCTTTGCCGTTGAAGAGTTTTGGAAGAACGATTGGACCACCGGTTCGAACGCCGTACTGGTTTAGCAGGATTCGGTTCTTCGGGGCTTTACCGAAGTAGGTTGGGGCCAATGTTTCGTTGTTGAAGTAATAGTTCGCCGTGAGATATGGCTCACGATGATACCAGTAGACGCTGCCGCCGAAGTCGTTAGTTCCGCCGCGCGTCACAAACTTGATTTGCACGGCGCCGTCGCCGGCGCTTTCAGCACCCGGTGCAGCAGTGGAAACAGTAACTTCACCAACAGCGTCGATGCGCGGTCGCACGAAGGTGAAGAAACCGTCGTTTGAACTGATCAGATTGTCCTGCACGTCCACGCCGTCGAGCGTGATGTTGAGTGCGCCTTTCGGCAAACCGTTTACGGTTGACGTACGAGGACGGCCGGTTGTTTGAACGCCCGGGAGTAGAGTCACGAGGTCGAGCGCATCGCGCGATGCCTGAGGTTGATCGACGATTTGACGACCGGTGATGGTTGTACCGACGGTGGCGCTCTGAGTTTGTATTAACTCACCGGCGGCATCGACTATCTGCACGGTTTCAGTTGGCACGCCGACTTCGAGAGTGACGTTGACGCTTGAAGGTGTGCCGACGTCAACTTTCACGTTCGGCAGAATTGTAGTTTTGAATCCTGGTGCTGCAATAGTCACGGTGTAAGTTCCGGAGATCAGCGCCGGGACACTAAAGGTACCGTTGCCCGCACTG